>CAZGHV010000120.1:0-3442 GCA_964525705.1 uncultured Candidatus Saccharibacteria bacterium
AAGACCCTAGGGAATTTAACGGTGAAATGTACCCTCATAAATACGAAGCAATAATATCAAAAGATATATGGGATATGTGCGAAGATATTAGAAATGGAAGAGGCTTTCATAAACATAAAAGCAAAATGGCTACAAAACACGGCATTTATAGGGGTTTAATCGTATGTAGTGAATGCGGTTGTAGTATTACACCAGAAAGACACACAAAAACGCAAAAGAACGGTAATAAACATAGTTGGATTTATTATCACTGCACAGGTGCAAAAGGCAAACACAAGGATAGCTGGGTCGAAGAGCAAGAATTGACTAAGCAATTTGCAGAAATTTATAAGCAAATGCAAATACCCGAAGAAGATTTGAACAATATGACTAAAACATTAAAAGATGCACACGAAGGAAAAATCAATTTTAATGATGAATTATTTGATGAATATAACTCGCAAATAAAAAGACTAGAAAAAAGAATAGAACAAGCATACATAGATAAACTTGACGGCAGTATTACTCAGGATGAATATGACAATTTTAGAAAGAAGTTTAGAAGCGAACAACAGGATTATAAAGACAAATTAGCTAGGTTAGAACAGGCAGATGAACAGTACTATATCACGGCTTCTTTGTTACTGGAATTAGCATCACGAAGTTATGAATTATTTATTGGTTCTGAACCTGAAGATAAAAGAGAAATTATACAATTAACACTTCAGAACCTATCGCTAAATCACGGAAAGCTTGAATACACCTTGCAAAAACCGTTTGATAGTATCTTCTTTTCGGCTAAAGGTCTAAAATGGGGTGAATGGTGGGACTTGAACCCACGACCCCCTGTTCCACAGACAGGTGCTCTAACCAACTGAGCTACATTCACCACTTGCACCCGGATTATAGCCGAAAATCACCACATCCTACCAGTTCAAAGCAGAACTTCCTGCTCATCAAATGGCAGCTTGCTCCTTTCTAGCATATTGGCGGGGGATAACGTACAAACATGCACACTCTCAAGCGCAGACTGCATGTACTCTCCCAGCTCATGGATATCATCTACACTAGTTGCCAAAAGCTCATTCCGCCATTGTTGCCGCAGCTCATCATCGATACCTGTAAAATGCCAACCCACAGCCCGCAAACCCCTCTGCTCTGGGCCCATAGGTCTATCCAAGCTCCCTACCGCGGCAATTATCGCCCCCGCTATTTCTTCTTTTGTAAAGCGATGATTCAATAAGAATTCGCTCAGCCCAAACATATTCTCCACAGTCTCGTCCAGCCTCGGATCTCGATATGATGCCATCGTAAAGACACCAGAAAAATTATCATGACCAAACCAAGCCCCATATGCTCCCCCCTGTATTCGCACCTGCTGCCATAGGTATAGCTTGTTTATTAGCTCTGTGATTGCCATCATGCTACCTCGATAAGTGTATCCCACATTCGCCAAATCTCCCGCCATAGCGACAAAACTCACATAACCAGGAATAGTTTGTGCCCTCCATTGCTGACTTGTAGGTCGGCTTTGCATCTGCAAGGGTTTAGATGCTTGGAATTGCGTTTTTTGTGTCCAAGGTTTAAGCAATTCGGATATTTTCTCCTCTCCATCAGTTGTGAGAGCTATGAAAGGCTCTGAGTGGATCACAGCCATAGACCTTTTCATAACCTCATGTAACATAGGCCATTCATCGTCCCAGTTTTTGAGTGCAGAACGCAAGAAGCGCAGATAATCTGTACCCCCTACCTTTTCTAGCAGCAAGTGATGAGGATGCAATCCCGCTGCAGCAGACATTGCAGCGTACTGATCACCATGATGCAATATCCCCATCTCTGTGTCTGCAATGTACTCGCCTAGAAGTCGTCGGAATCGTTCTGGCTGATCTAGATTTGGATCCTGGAGCAGCTCTTCACCCAAATCCACAAGGTGCTTCAGCTTGGCATGCGTAGCTCTGCCCGTGAGCCGTAACTTCCAAATCGGAAGGGAACTACTTCTAGGCAGATAGCTCCGTGTTCCAGTTGACATGCCTCCTGTATGGGTATCAATTTCGATCGCCAACTGCGTATGCGTCTTGGAGTTTGTACCGAGCCTGGGTAAGCTGTCCGCCAAAAGTTCCACAGCTTGCACATTCCCCACATCAATTTCTCCCAAATCCCACAAAGCGTTAACATATGTTATTCCTTGTGTCGGAGTTTGTAATCTCAGTTGTTGTGGTGTCAGTGCCTCAACTGAGATCTTCTTCACCTTTCTGGGCAAATCTGCCACCTGCAGCCTAGGGATTAACGCCAATTTCTCCGGCTCATCTGAGCTTGACTGCCAGTCAGCAAGTGCTGCCTGGGAGTTCTTCACTGCAGACTGTTCCGCTGGTGTCATTTGCTTCCATAAAGTTACAAGCTTCTCTGTAGATTGTTTTTCAAGGCTAACTGCCAAATCTGGATCTGCAGCCACATTGGCAACTAATCTCCTGTGGTTATTAATCAAGAACTCAGTTACCCAGTTATGCAAATATTCTTTTTTCAAAAACTTTTCTTTCGCCTGCTTTAAATCTTTTGCAAATCGCAGCCTAGAGATTGGCGACTTATCATAGTTCCAAGCTTCAAAACTCCAGCGTAAAAGTGTAATTCCTGGGACAGAACTGCTATTAAATATTTCTCTTCTGTCAAACTCAATAGTATTGATCGCTGCCTCCACCTGCTCTCTAGTTACCAACTCATCCACACGTGACAAAGTGTCCATCACCAGTTGTACCAATTTCTGCGAATTCTCCACAGTCGTATTGTTTAACTGTACTGAGAAAAAATACTGCCTCAGCTCTGTTTCCATGCCACCAGAGACACTGCCAACCATCCCAGAATCCATAAGTACCTTATACAAACAGCCCACATCTTCTCCCAAAAGTAAGTAAGTAATTATATCCATTTCCAATGGGCTATATCTATCTCCCAAATCCCAAGTGATACTTACTAGATCTTGCCCTGTTTGGCTAAGAGGGAATTTTGCAGATACCATACCCGGGTATGGTATCCCATTAAATAATTTGACACTTTCAATCTTTTCCCCTGGGGTCATATCATTAAGATAGTTATCGATCAGCTCCATTGCTGGCAAAAGATCTCCGCTGCCAGAAAGGAAAAACTTTGCATTTGCAGGGACATAATGTTGCCGATGAAATTGCAAAAATTTCTCATATGTGAGCTCTGGTATTATTTCTGGGTTCCCGCCAGAATCGTGTGCATATGGGCTTCCGGGGAAAAGATTATGCAGCACCAATTCGCCTTCTACTCCTGCAGCACTGCTATAAACCCCCTTCATTTCATTCAGCACTACGCCTGTTTGGATCAATTTGCCAGCCTCATTCAACTCATAGTGCCAGCCTTCTTGAGCAAAAACTTCTGGAAGCAATAATGGTCTAAATACGGTATACAAATAAACAGAAATTAAATGTAAAAAGTCCAGCGG
>CAZGHV010000121.1:0-3429 GCA_964525705.1 uncultured Candidatus Saccharibacteria bacterium
GCGTAGGCGTCAGCGGAGGAGGATTCGGCGACGTGGGGGGCATTGTAAGCAAGAACGTTTTCCGAGGTGTCGACCTCCGCCACACTCTCTTTGTGCTGCCACCGAATGGGGTGACGGTCATTGAGGTTACCGCATCTCTTCAGTACTCAAACGGGACAGATAGCGGACACGTGACCGCAGATTTTAACAGCGGCGATTTTCAAATTATGTGCCCGTTTGTGCTAATCGCCATTTTAACTTGAGAATTAAACTTTCGTCTCCTTGCCTGCCTGGCTCTTTAGCAATGATACTAGTAGTCTGTCAAAGGAAGTTTGCCTAGTTTCATTGCTGGAGTTTGGGATAGAGATGGTCTAACCAAATCCGCGAATCTGGACACGAAAATCTCCAATTGACGGTGGCTTTTTGAGCATTGCGTTCCGTCTGCCAAGCCTTCACTTCCTCAGTCAGTTGCATCTGGGTTGTGAATCTTAGCACCGCGTATTTCTCTAAACGCATATCCAATTAATGCGCATCCAGCTAGATTAGCTTTTATTAGCACTTCAAGGAGATCTCTCTCAAATCCGTTTAGCAAGGTGCCAGGTGCCAAATAAATTTTCATATGTTGTCGATATCATCCTCAGACTAAACAATAGTAGTCCTATTGTTTTGCACAAAGGAAGTAATATTTATTCATTACAGCTGAGATTATTGTTCCCGTGTATATGAAGATTTAGACTTTTTCTACTGCATGGAAAGATAGTTTTTATCCATATGGACCATTGACAAATATATATCGTACATATCAGCTTATGGGTCACTAGGGTATAAAACAACCAAAACATCCTGTGGACAGATCGACGACATCAAAGAGAAGTAAGGGTATTGCTCATTAACACGTATCCTTCAATAACCATCGGCATCCAATGCTAGAGGGGGACAAGCTTCCGTCTCTACTGCTCCAGTGTAGACTTTGATACCATGAACAACTTCCGCTGGAAATCTTGCCCCAGCTCCAGCAGTCGTGGCGGTTGAAGTGAGATAGTGGAGAAGCCATATAAGATCCCGGTGGAGTTATATATCCCGCATCTTGCAGCCTAGAATCCCGAAGCAAAATGGCTGTTTCCCTTGTCCGATAAGGTTTTGCAACGATTTATGACTTCTGCTATATCTGCATTTTGTCACCTATTGACTCTCGAAAATTTCGCGCTAGAATTAGGCAACCCAATATCTTCGCAGGGAATTTATAGGTCAGGAGTGGAGATACTTAGGTTGCACCTTGCAATCTAATTAATAGTTATCTGTCTAGCCCATAGTTTCTGCAAGCCTCCTTACCTTATCTGTGTATAGAGCTAAGCTAAATCAACCAGAGATCCTGATGTCTACTCGCGAAGATCACATTCGTTACCTGTTTGACGCAGAACTTCAGTTCCGGGTTACATCGGCTGTACGAATTGCTGTTACAGAACAGCGGCAGCCTCTTGATCTACCAGAGTTGTGGACGCATGGGAAATATGAAGTGCGTTACGAAGAAATTGCACTTCGACAAGACCAAGCTGAGTATGCTGCTCAAATCGTTCAACACTCGGCAACACTCACAATGGCTGTTGCTGTAAAGGATGCTATTGAGGCTATTGCAGTCGATTTGTCTGAATCCGTCAGACGTTATCGAAATCAAATTCGCCGAGCCGTTGATGAGGCTATTGCCAATACCAATCCAAAGCCGTGGACTGTCCCTGATGATCAAGTAGCAAGCGCCTACCACGTTTCACGCTTGGTTAGAAACGCATATGCCCATGCACCATTTGCTCCACGGTGGATGATTAATACCGAACTCAGAGATACAGTTTTTGTTATTCCGGGTGTAATTGAGCTTCAGACACAAGGGTTACACGATACTGCTTTTGATTGGCGACATTACGGCGGTTTGCTCGGTCTTTACCAACTATGTCGCTTCACCCGGTTTAAAATCTTGAACGATGAATTTTGTCCAAGGCAAAACATTCCTCCTCAACAACTAGTACTATTCCAGCAGGGTGATCTGATTCTTGAGAAACTGGACGAAGTACCCGACGGTGCTGTACCAGTTTCAATAGAGCCTGACGTGGATGGCAAATTTGATCTTGGAAACGGACATAAACTTGAAGTAAACTAAGAACGTTGAAGTGACAGATAACAATTCAAATGCAGGGGGACGGTCTAAAGCCGCTGGTGTTGAGTCCAAGTTTATCTGCCGCCGCTGATTTGAACCGTTATGATATTTAATTATTTGATGTATATAGCCATATTATTTATGTTTCAACCTTGGCTAATCCTCTGTCCCCAGAACCAACAACTTAATCTTCGCTAACTGAGTCCTCACTCTGGCCCATTGGGCAAACGCGACCAGACTGAAACTTGCAGAACCCTGAAACTATAGCAATTTCTCCATCAGTTTTTTGCTTATCATTCATGCAAGAGATGAGCGAATTAAGCAAATCTACGTCAAGTTCTTAAAAGGGGTGGAATTGCAAAATCTGAGAAGAGTTGAACATCAAAGCCTGTACTTTTCAAAGTATTGACTAACCGTTGGTCCTGAGTCAGTAAAGGCACATTCTCCTGTTCCGAAAGAGCAATATAACAAGCATCATAGGCAGAAATTCCGTGAGCCACACTTAAAGTCAGTGCCTCCAACATCAGGTTAGCAGTGGGGATGACCGTAAAGCGCAGCAATCTCAGGTCAGCTAAATTAGCCTGGGCTTCAGCATGGTCATACAACCCAGCACGAATATATTTCCAGGCAATGTTTGTGCATTCGATATAAAACAAATCTGGAATATAAAATTGAGCCTCTGGGTCGTTGAAGTGAGAAAAAAGCTGATCCACTTTAGGAGTCAGTGGGTCAACAATAAATTTCTTGATACCGACACTGGCATCAACCACACATCTGAGCGAAGCTGTCATCGAGCACGATCTTCCTGAAGCAGCGTCAGCGTGTCCGGCAAATGATGTTGAGCCGGAGAGAATGTTCGTCGTTCTTCAATCCGTTGAAGTATTTCTGCTTGAGTGGGCCGTGGCAACTCTCGCTCTAAGCGATTAACTTCCCGATCGCTTAAGTCTGGCTGGAAGCCTTCAACACCGAGATCCGTCGAGATTTGATGGCCTCCCACAACTCGCTCAAATTCTAGCGGGTTGATGCCAGCAAACTGGCTAGCCGTACTGAGCGTAATCTTCTGTCGCAAAAACAGTAGAACGGCAATGTCCAGCTTGAGATCAGCTTCAGAAATCTGTGCTGTTTGTAAAAACTCGTCGGGAATGACTAAACTCATCGCTCAGCCCCATTGGATGATTGCCCCCCATGCTATCATCCTAATCCTCTGCCCCCAGAACCAGCAGCTTCATCTTCGCTAACTGCGTCCTCACCCTGGCCCACTGGGAAAACGCGATCGCTTTCTGCCGATCCAAATCCGCCAG
>CAZGHV010000122.1:0-3396 GCA_964525705.1 uncultured Candidatus Saccharibacteria bacterium
GCTCTTTCCAGAGCCATTTGCACCTTGGATAACATGCACTTCGCCCGGATTTACAACTAGGTTTAGTCCCGAAATGATCTTTTTGCCGTCATTTCTTAAATAGACAGTGAGGTCTTTAATTTCCAACATAAAAATTTTGATTCCAGTTGTTCAATATACAGGAGGGAATATTTGTTCACCTGTAGTTGGATCTTTGACAATGATCGCCAAAACAGGACAGGATTGTGCAGCAGCCAAGATGACCTCATCAAGATCCTCTCCCTCTCCTTTGAGCACTGCGCGATTATCGTTATCCATCTCAAAAGTATTCTCCGCGATGGCAGCACAGCTGCCAGCACCGATGCATACGCTCCGATGATATTCAATCAAATATTTCCCGCTAGGGGATATCCGAGAAAACACTGCTGTATCTTCGCTCATTTCTGGGGTCAAATTAATATGTAAATTTTTCCATTTGTCCCTTTGATTCTGGAGAAAGGTATACCACATCTACCTGGGGTTGTTCCTTTGCCTGTTCAACTTTTGCGCTAGCAATAGATTGTGCTTTTTTTCGCACGATGGCGATTAACGTAAATACTACCACCATTAGCAATATCCCAAAAACAATTGCCAAGCTGTCATCTTCGAATCCACTGAAGAAAAATGCTACCAGAGATAGCCCCAGAATGATCGATAGTTCTATCAGAAGTACCGTTTTGCGCGAGTAGCCCACATCTAGTAGACGGAAATGCAAGTGGTTTTTATCGCTGATGTTCAAAATCTTTAGCGGGTTGCGTAGTACCTCTGGGTTTGACTTGATACGCATTGCGATCACTAGTATGGCATCAAATATGGGTAGTCCCAGTACAATGATGCTTACAGCAAACTTGCTGGTGCTCATGATAGATATTACTGCTATTAGGAAGCCTGTGAGCATTGTGGCTGCGCTATAGAACATTTTTGCTGGAGGGAAGTTATATCCATAGAAACCTACATTTGCACCCAAGAAAATCATGATCAGGATAATCAGCGTTGAGTTTGCTCCAGGAGAATGCAATGCAATTAAAAGAAGGACAGAGCAGGCTACAATTATTAGTGCTCCATGTACACCATCTATACCATCAACCCACCCGACAAAGTTTACCAACGCAACGATCCAGAGGATAGTGATTATGTCTGCTGGGAAAAGTAATTGATATGATATTGGTCCTAGTTCAAATATCTTCTGTGACCAGGAGACTAGATCAATCTCTACACCCGCAACTTGAATAAAAGTAACGCTGATTCCCGAAATAACTACCGCAGTAGCTGCAAAAAATTGAAATAGCAGCTGCTGTTTCCCAGAAAGATTATATTTGTCATCAAGTATGGCTGCCACCGTCATGATAGCAATGCCTGCAGGAATTCCCCACGGGAGATTGCGTAATTCTGGGAAGGCTAGGTAACCTACAAGAATTGACAATGCGAGGCTGACAACTGTAAGTTTGGGCACTGGATTATCGTGGATTCTCCTTTCTGCTGTTTTATCAGTTCTTTGCCTCATGTGTGCAGGCAAGTCAACTGCGCCTAACTTACGGGCGATACGAGCGACCACCGGTATAGAAAGTATAGTAACAAAAAGCCCTACTATGAAAAATGGTAGGTAGGGTATTACGTTTTGCCAAATGGACGGGATATCTATCATGTTCCTTGGACTAAAGATAGCAGCTGGCTTCCTCCTGTTAAAGCCAATGAATTTACTAGAACTAGCACCCAGCCCAAAGTATTACTAAGGCGGGGGTCATATTTGAAAATTTCATAGATTAAGCGTAGAGCCACCAATTGCGACATGCCCAGTACAATGGGAAAGATCAAACCTACAGATCGCTCAACCTGCTGCCATGTACCGATTGCTGGGCTATAGTGAACTGGAATTTCTGGGGGTAACGAATTAAATCTAGTTGTGATTGTTGCTAGGGCTAGCAATGTTACAAATAAGGAGCTGATGATGGCCATGGGGCTGGACAAGCCTTTCCAGAAAGGCATTAGTTCGAGTTCGAGTTCTCTACGTTTGATGAACTGTCCTAAATTACTGAGAAACAGAAACAGGCGTCTTTTTCTGCTGGTAGGTATTTGTAACTGCCGGGGATTGGCTTCTTTTAGTTTTTGATTACTCAACCTTTGCGGGCTTGGAATGGGGGGCGGGTTGTCAACTAGAGCTCTCTGAATTGCCATGATGATATTTTAACATTTGATAAAAATGAGTCTAGAGTATCTGCCGGACTATGCTATAATTAAATATAGCATCTAAATGGGCTTGTTGAGCTCATTTTTTTATTATAAATTGAGATATGAACAGCGAATTTATTTCTGCGGTAAAACAAATTGCTGCAGAGCGAGGGATTGAAGTGACTGAAATCTTGGAGGCTATAAAACAAGCCGTACGTTTGGCCTTTAAGAAGGACTACCCAGAAGACGAAGGAGCATCTTTGGAGGTGGAGATTGACACGGATCAGTCCACAATATCGGTATTTGCAGATAAAAAAGTTGTGAAAGAGGTGACCTCACCTGCCACCCAAATTGGTGAGGCAGAGGCACAGAAGTTGCAGAAGCGTCTTAAAGCCGGCGATCACGTCTGGGTAGAAATCACTCATACAGGGGACTTTGGGCGGGTGGCGGCTCAGGCTGCCAGACAAGTTATATTGCAGAAGATTCGTGAATCTGAACAGGAGTCTATTGCAAAAGAATTCTCTACGAGATTGGGTACTGTTGACAACGCCATAGTGCAACGGATGGATAGGGAGGGCAATGTAATTTGTGAGGTTTACAGAGCGATCGCCAAAATGCCTCCAGAGGAGCAGATACCTTCCGAGTTTTATCAATCGGGGTCGCGCATCAAAGTGTTCTTGAAAAAAATAGATCAAGATTTGAAAGGTAAGATACTTATAATTTCTCGTGCAGATCCAAACTTTCTGCGAGCAGTGTTTGAGATGGAGGTGCCAGAGATATCATCGGGAACTGTTGAGATTATGTCTATTGCTAGAGAAGCTGGAACTAGAGCAAAGGTGGCAGTACGTTCGAATGCACAAGGAGTAGATCCTATCGGTTCATGTGTGGGGCAGAGAGGATCTAGAATAAATGCTATTACGAATGAGCTTAAAACAAATAGAGGCGAAGAGAAGATTGACATCATACCTTGGGACGAAGATATAGCGAAATTTATCGGCAATTCGATTCGTCCAGCAGAGGCCGTGGAAGTAAAGATTATAAACAGCGAAGAGAGGCAAGCTTTGATCTTGGTAGCAGATGAGTACTTGTCTTTGGCAATCGGGCGTGAGGGCCAGAACGCAAGATTGGCAGCTCGACTTACGGGCTGGAGGCTTGATATTCAAGGAGTAGAAGCGTTCAAACAAGGAGATGGCCTGAGCAAATTTGAGA
>CAZGHV010000123.1:0-523 GCA_964525705.1 uncultured Candidatus Saccharibacteria bacterium
GCTCCGACCTGGCCGTCTTGCGCCCGTCGCTTCGCCACATTATAAAAAACAACAAAGTAAAGTAGCAGAATATTGGTGTGAATTAAAACCGTCCTCTGATAACCCAACTTCTTCTAATCTTAAGTTTTCTACTGGACCTATAAGCTCCTGGAGGGATTGCAAGTATTCGGTGGCAGCACCAACAGCTGCTATCACATCAATTCGAGCCTATGTCATGGTTACTCTCTATCACTCAATGCTGATTCTAGGTTAAGCGTAAGCAGCCCAGGGTGCGATCGCTTTGTCCTGTGGCACTACGGATTAACGGATAGCTTTAGCAATCCCCTTTGGCCGAAACCGGAGGCTATTGGCGAGATTCTGCGCCGCCACCAGGCTGACCCTTCAGAGGTGATCTTTAAGTGAGTCTTTAATACTGTGGAAAAATTTCTTAACATGCATGCACTAGTATTAAAGACTCACTTAACATGCATGCACTATAGCAATTCTCAGTTCACTGAAGTACAGGGTGAGGGGGGGGGGGGGG
>CAZGHV010000123.1:595-3318 GCA_964525705.1 uncultured Candidatus Saccharibacteria bacterium
CCCCCCCCCCCCCTCACCGTACCTCATCAAATTTATTAAAAACTCACTTATATCGTCACCAAGGATGTATCTGGGAGTACTTCAGCCATTAAACCAGTATAGTCAAACACCTCTCGACTTGAACTCGGCAGGATATCGCTCAGTCGGATTCCCAAGCGCCCTACTGCGTAGGAGCTATCAGCTGCATCAGTAAAGGTCATTGGCGCAGTTTCAAATATTTCTTTTTTAAACAACAAGTTATCTTGCTCAGCCTGCAACTTACTCTTAGAATTTGTTGCCAACAAAGTATCGAGTTGACCGACGACTCCACAGCCAAACGGATCAATCTGTATATCTTCATCAACAACAATAAGAACACTTTCCTGGCAAAACAGTTGGATGTACTCCTCGACAACATCGTTGATAGTAACTTCGTTTTTCCGGGTGTCTTTCAAAACCAGGCTGACGACTTTAGTTGGTTCTTCAATGATCATCCCCGCCTCGTCTTGAAACTGCCCAACAGCATCAAACACGGTTAATCTGGGAACGCGAGGAGCAACAGTATTGTCTAAAAATGTTTGAAATTCTTCCTCAGAAACCTCTCCAACTCCTGCAATGTTACGTCCAAAAAATAAATCTACCTGAATTGGTTCTGGAATAGGATCATTCTTAATGAGATTATCCGTGGGACCAAAACTGATGGTTATATCTTCATTGACAGCTTGTAAGACACTGCTCTGCTGGAAACGTTGGACGTATTCTCCGATAATCTCGTTGATAATGGTTTCGTTTTGCTGGGTGTCTTCCAAGATCAGGCTGACGACTTTAGTCAGTTCCTCGACAATCGCTCCTGCCTCGTCTTGAAACTGCCCAACAGCATCAAACACGGTTAATCCGGGAACGTGGGGGGCAACGGTATTATCTAAAAATGCTTGAAATTCTTCCTCAGAAACCTCTCCAACCCCTGCAATATTACGACCGAAAAATAAGTCTACTCGAATTTGCTCTGGAATGAGATCATTCTCAATCAAATCATCTTGTCCCACACTAAAGCCGACCTTTAAATCGTCTTCGTTGGTAACTTGTAAAACGCCTGCTCCCCGAAATTGTTGTTTATAAGCCCGGATAACTTCGTCAATCGCGGCTTCGCTCTCCAAGGTATCTTCAACAAAAAGAGTGATAACGTTAGTGTCCTCTTGGATTGAATTAGCTTTAGGTCTCAGAAACTGCCCATTAGCATCAAAAGCGGTTAATCCAGCAAAGCGAGGGGTAATAACGTTGTTTACAAACTCTTGAAACTCTTCTTCAGAAATTTCTCCACCGCCAGGAAGCTTGGTGCCAAAGTATAAATCTTGTTCAATAAGTAAAGGAGTTTCTGTGCCGGTAGCCATGTCTAAATCTCCTTACTGACTATTAGCCGCTTATGATAGCACCAGGGTTCTTCTGCATCTAGCGTTTAGCAACTATTGAACACATAACTTAAATTTTTCATTAAGAAGCTGTTGAAAAAGTTGGCAGGGTAAGCGCATCTTAATTGCGATTGACAAATTAGACCGGAATGGCCGTTATGTCACTTAATGGTTTGTAAAACCCAGATTTTGTTCCTGTATTGACACAAGTAAGACTCACTTTTGGTCTATTAATAAGACTCAAATGAGAAAAGCAAAACAAGGGGCAGCTTCTCCAGCAAGTTGCTTTCAGGTCCTCAAGGCAGGAAACGTAGAGGAGCAATTGGTATTTTCCCGCCCCTAAAGCAGGGAGATCCACGCTAAAGAAAAGATGAGGGGGATTGTAGAGCGATCGCCAAAGGCGAAAATTTAGTCCAAATCTAGTCCCGAAGGTTTAGCAACTAGCTTGAAACCATTTTCCAATAAGCGTTTTGAGATTATGAGTGCCTGCGGGGGCCGCAGAAGGTCTTAGACTCTAATCAAGGACACCATTCTATTCCGCTAAAAATGGAATTAGATTCGACTTTAGGGTTGCGTCAAGGAGTGAGCAAGGATTTGGCAACAGTAGTAGTAAACTATTTGTCTTATTTTAGCCAAGCAAGACTCAATATTGGTCTACTTATTAGTCTTCCTTTTTTAATTTAAGACGCACTAAAAGTAACGCGACTGGGCGATATCAGTCGCAATTCAGAGGGCCATCCATGCCCACCAATATGCGCTCTAGGTAGCAGAAACAGCAATCAATAATAGTCTTGCATTATTCATGTAAGACTCAAGCCTGGTCTATTGGTTGGTCTCATCTTTTGCATTTGAGATATATCTGGAGTCGGTGCAAAAATTATGGAAGGGGGGGGTGCTCTAAAGACGATGACTGGGGTTTAGACAACGATCACGTTTTGGACCTAAGCCTTGTCTATCTATGTGATCATTGGGTGGATAAAGAAGCCCGTGCTCTCTACAAAGCATGAGTGTCGGGTAGAGTTCACTAGTGTTACAGGGTCATGGCTCTTCAGCACCTGATTCAGGAGATTTTGGAGGCAAAGGTGATTACGCTGGAGACAGAATCCCAGCTGAATCGGCTGCTATGGTCCCAGAATCTGTCAGAGTCAGACCTGATTGCCTTAGAACAACTCGTTCACGCCCTAGCTACAGATGGCATCAGGATTGTTGATGTGGGCACAAAGGCACGGCTGGAGACTTTGCTCTGGCCTCTAACTCAGGTAGGCCATTCTCCCGAATCCCTGGAGAAATTCATGACAGAGGTGTCCCTGGAGATTGAGGATTTTGCTGTCCCTG
>CAZGHV010000124.1:0-3301 GCA_964525705.1 uncultured Candidatus Saccharibacteria bacterium
GAGTTATTCCCCTCGCCGATCTATAGTCCTGACCTGGATCGGGCTTTGCAGGGGTGGCGCGATCGATTGTTAGCCCGATTCCACAGCATGTAGATTCAACTTTGGCAGCGTATTGTCCTCTACACAACGAGCTTCAAGTGTGCTTGTCTAGCAACCTTTGAAACAAGCTGTCAGTAAAATAGAAAGACAAACTTGTCTTGACTGGAGTGCTTAAGATGGTTTCCTTAGAGTTAATCTCAACGTTGAAGGGGCTGAGTCGGTCAGATAAGTTTTATATTATGCAGCTTCTAATTTCAGAACTAGCCCAACAGGAAGCAGATCTGATTAAACCTGACCAAGCTTACCCAATATGGTCGCCTTATGAAGCCTATGAGGCAGCAGATACGATGTTAAAGGTACTACAGACCGCCAAAGCTCAAGACCATGCGTAATACCGAGCGGTATCCATTTCTCTCTGGCGATCTAACTTTGGGAGAAGCTAGTTTTCGCCCCTACTTGACATTTACCTTGGTTCATCAACAGGCTTCTATCAAGACATCAGGTCTGCTAGATACTGGTGCAAGTGTCAATGTGCTGCCCTATTCGATAGGGGTCGAGCTTGGGTACGATTGGAAACGACAAACTACAGCACTGAATTTGACAGGAAATTTGGCTCAGTATGAGGCACGTGTCGTGCTTGCTCAAGCGAGCGTTGGCCAATTTGAGCCTGTGCAACTGGTATTTGCTTGGACAAAAGCTACTAATGTGCCGCTTATCTTGGGTCAGGTAAACTTCTTTATGGAGTTTGATGTTTGCTTCTATCGTTCACAGCTAGAGTTTGCAGTTAGCCCTAAAGCTCCTGCTTCGGGATAAGTTGATTTTCTTGCCAGCTAGCTAACACTGCGTGGCAGTGGAAGCCCGTACTTTACTCAACTGGAAGTTGTCATATCAGAGTCAGCAACTCCCAAAACCTGATCCACCGTCAGTTGCAACTGCGGAAAAGTTGGAGACTGGATCAGGTCATTGTGGTGCAACTCCAGACCTTCGTAGTGATTATCCACAAGTTGAAACAGGATAATTTTAGCTTCGGTGGGATCAATGACCCAGTATTCGGGAATCCCAATCTCCTGGTACTGTTGCCGCTTGGCGATGTAGTCACGCTCTTGCTGCAGTTCTCCAGGACTCACAATTTCGACCACCAGCATTGGCAGAGCCATCTTGAGTCGGATCGTATTGCGAAGTTCTAGCTGCAGGACGTGCTCTTCTCGAATAATGGTTAGATCTGGATAGCGGTTTTTCGGTTCCCCCCTCATCTCCAACTCCAATCCCTGCCCTCGCACCCGGTCCGTTCCCAGAAAAAGCGCAAAATGAAAAAACAGACGGTTAGCGATCTGAACATTTTTCCCAGACTCTGGTGACAATTCAACTAACACTCCATTAAAAAGTTCATACAATTTATCTGTACCGTCATCGTAGGACAGATACTCCTCAAAACTCGAAAAACGTTGCTTAGCTTGGGTCATCAGGATTACCCCTTAGGGAACTCCAGTATATTAATGTGCTGTTTGCAGCTGCGGCGTTTCTCCCTTTGATTCAATGCATTGATGAGCCACCGCCGCTGGCGACCCTCAATCTATACTTCACTCGACTAAGAATTGGTGCAGGTTACTTAATTGCAATTACATTTAAGCTAATGAGTGTATCAAGCAAGCGCATTCCACTGCAATCGTTAAACAAGCCAAATTCCGACACAGACTCATATTGAGTAAAACCTACTTGCTCTAAATATAAAGCCAGAATTTCAAAATCAAATCCTACTTTATGTACATCATATTCATTGACCTGGCCTCCAAACATAATCCTCATAATATGATGGCGTTCCACTGGCATTAGATTAGGATGAAGGTAAAGCCAACATAAAGTTTTGAGATCAGGTACGCTAATATAAAGTTTCCCACCAGGTTTTAGAACTCGTCGCCATTCGATCAAGGTATTAATCAGCTCATTATCTAATTGGTAATGAAAGTGTTCCAAAACATGACTTGCATAAATTGCTTCAATCGAATCATCATCGAATTGGTTTAAACAAGAGGCATTACCAACAAAATCAACTTCGGGACGGGATTCAATATCAAAAATCTTCCAGTCAGGATGTTGCTCTTTCCCACCTATATGAAGTCTGGTTCCCATTGGATCTACCTTAAATCAGTAAAAAATTGAAATGTCTGGAACATAAGACTTTAGCATGTCCTATGGTTCTGAAGATATCTCTGCCACATCTGCTGATAGGCATTCTCCATTTCGTGAGCAAATTGCTTAGCATTCCATAAGGGAGATGTGTGTCTGGACTGCTTTAGCTTCCAGGCTACTTGCTGCCTTAGGACTTCGTCTCGACCAAATCGAATTCCCCATTCGACGTACTCTTCGTCAGTCCAGGCAATCCCTTCACTCACTCCAACATTCATTAAGAAAGCATAACTATTCCGGGCCGCGAACTGCTGGCCAACTCGTGTTACTAAAGGAATTCCCATCCACAACACCTCTAGTGTGGTTGTCGCGCCATTATAAGGATAGGTATCTAAAACAACATCGGCAATTTGTAGGTTAGCTCGATGAACATACTCATTCGGGTCAATAGTTAAAAATCGTAGTCGATTCGGACTAACGCCTTCCTCTTCTGCAATTTGTGTAAATAATTCTTGAATACTTTTCTCTTCAGAAACACCCTTGATCAGGAAGTAACTTTGGGAAACTTCCCTAAGAATCTTCATTTGTAACCGAACAGTTGATGGATGGCGCTTTTTCCCAGACTGGGCACTCAGGAAAACCACCGCATCTGAAGGAATCCCTAAGTGATCTCGTCGCAGAGTCGGAACATCGACTTCAAATCCATCTACAGCAACATAGGTTTGTGGCAAGCGCCAAAGTGTTTCCCGATAGTGCTGCTGAGCATCCTCTGAAAGGACATAGGGGTCTACAATGAAGTAGTCAATGGTAGGCAAACCAGTAGCATCAAAACCCAGCCAGGTAACCTGAACAGGAGCTGGTTTGAGGGCCATTACGGTACAGGTAAAATCAAGTGTGAGGCTATCGAGATCGATCAAAATATCAATTTGATCCATTTTGATTTTATTTACAGCATCTATAACCTCTTCACCTATACTATTAACCTGATTCACCCTTTTGCCAAAATAATCACGGAAAAACTGACCATTGATATCAAGATTGATCAGGTAAATTGTTGTCTCAAATCGCTCTCTATTTAAGAACTTGAAAAACCAGCGACTCAACCAACCTACAGAGTGATTGGTTAAAGTATGAG
>CAZGHV010000125.1:0-3296 GCA_964525705.1 uncultured Candidatus Saccharibacteria bacterium
AATCAAAATGCTGTTATTGAAGTTGCTGAGGAATAAGCTATGAGATGTTTTAGGTCGAGCTTCAGCAGGTATTCCAGTAATTATTTAGCAAAAAACTTCCTGTAGCTCTTTTAATGCAAGGGTTTCGGCAACATTTTGTTTTGTTTTGCAGTAATAACTGATTAAATTCAGCTAATTAGTTATTTTCACCAACAATCTCTTCCATCCGTGTTTGCTTACGGTCAAGAATAACTAGGATTGCAACTATGCTCAAAGCGCCCTGGCATCGCCTAATTCTTCCTTTGTCACTTCTAGCCTTGAATCGGTTTCGCGAAACCTTGCGAAAACAAAATTTGTACGATACGTCGCAACTACCAGATAAAGAGAAATTACCTAAACCTGTACCTGATCCTGAAGGATGGTACCTTACTAACCGTACATTTGATGGTAGTTTTAACGACCTTGAGCATCCTGAGATGGGAATGATCAATACCCGTTTTGGGCGCAATGTGCCGCTAAAAGATGCCTATCCTGATGAAAAAAACTTAATGAATCCGAACCCGCGCACAGTCAGTCGAGCCCTGATGACGCGGGATGAGTTTATTCCTGCAACTACACTGAATATTCTGGCAGCTGCATGGATTCAGTTCCAGAACCATGACTGGTTTGTGCATAAGCATCATCCCAACAAGCGATTGGAAATCCCCCTGGAGGATAGTGATCCTTGGCCTCAAGAACACCGTCCCATGACCGTAGCTCAAACTGAGCCAGATCCTTCTCGTCCAGAAGCAGATACATCGGGTCCTCCAACCTATATCAGTGATTCAACTCACTGGTGGGATGGTTCACAAATTTATGGCTATGGCACAGATTCTGCTAACAAGCTGCGCTCTCACGTGGACGGAAAGCTGACAATCGGTGAGGATGGATTACTTCCTTTAGACCCGGAGAAAGGGGTTGACCAGACAGGCTCGAATGATAACTGGTGGGTTGGTTTGAGTCTATTACATACTCTCTTTGCCCGGGAACACAACACCCTTTGTGATGGCCTAAAAAGACAGTATCCCGATTGGAGTGACGATCAGCTTTACGATCATGCAAGGTTAATCAATGCTGCCTTAATGGCAAAAATTCACACGGTTGAATGGACACCAGGTATTCTTGCACATCCGGCTTTGCAGATTGCCATGAATGCCAACTGGTATGGATTACTCGGACAGCATGTAAAACGGCTGTTTGGTCGTATTGGAGAGGGTGAATTATTAAGTGGAATTATTGGATCGTCAACCGATCACCATACAGCTCCTTACTATCTCACTGAAGAGTTTGTGTCTGTTTACCGCTTGCATCCCCTAATTCCAGACGAGTTCGAGTTTTATGAACTCAAGACTGGTAAACTTCTGATGCAGAAGAATTTCTTTGAAGTATCGGGCAAACGGACTCGAGAGGTCGTAGAAGCAATTCCAATGTCAGATCTATTTTACTCATTAGGAATTGCACATCCGGGAGCAATTACATTACACAATTACCCCCGCTTTTTGCAGCAGCTGGTGCGGGATAACGGAGAGGTGTTTGACCTTGCAGCTGTAGATATTCTGCGCGATCGCGAACGTGGCGTTCCTCGCTATAACCGTTTCCGTGAGCTGATTGGTCGTGGTCGCGTTAACTCTTTTGAGGAGATTACCAGTAACCCCCAATGGGCAAAGGAGATGCGAGAAGTTTATAACAACGACATCAATAGTGTTGATTTGATGGTGGGTATGTTTGCAGAGGATTTGCCGGAGGGATTCGGCTTCAGCGATACTGCTTTTCGAGTATTTATTTTGATGGCGTCGCGACGCCTGAAGAGCGATCGCTTTTTCACCAAAGATTACAGGGCGGAAGTCTATACCCAGTTTGGGTTGGATTGGATTGACAACAACACGATGTTGACAGTTATTCGTCGCCACTTCCCTGATTTAGTACTGGCTCATGCAGGGGTTAACAATGCCTTTGCACCCTGGAGACGCTTATTTAACTGACGCCCTGACCTTAACTAAGCAACCGGGAGCTGACCCTCCAGGGCAGTCCCCGGTTTTGCAGATATTCTATGTCATTGAGCCCAGCTACTTATCGACTAATACCAGAACGATGAGTTCTAGTTCAGCGTATGGAAAGCACAGAGCAAACTTATAACTCTAAAGTTGATACGCATCATTCAAGTTCATTACCATCCAATTACCAATCCTGGAGTGCGAAGCAGAAGCAGGATTTTCTGTGGAATGAACGGATTTTAAAATCCAGATATGACCAGCTTCCTGCTTTAAAAAGGATTGACGTACTGGGTCTATTTCTGACTTCCTTAAGGTCAAAAATGGACTATGAATCTGATGAGACACCACCTAACTGGAAAAAAGCGATTCATGCACATGCCAGTGTAGCAAAAATTCAATTTATGCCTACAGACAACACTCCCTTTACAGGATTGTTTAAAGGGGCAGACTATGGTTTACTGCGATTATCGTTAACAGGCGATCCTGATGCTCGCGGATTTGCTCCGGGTCTTGCGATTAAATGGTTTATTGATGGCAAGCCTTCAGAAGATTTTTCTGCCCTTGTTTCATTAACGGGACAAGGAACTAACTACAATTTTTTTGCAAATGAGTTTTCTAACATTGTTCCAGTCGTCAACCAGATTGGTCCAAAGTTAATTAATCTCATCTTTAGAAGAGTGAGCAGGCATCCAACAAAGCTATCGTTACAAGGTTTAGGTGAAATCGATCAACAGGGACGAAGCGTTGCTCACCCTCACTATCCCACTCAACTATTTTTAGTTCCAAGTCAAACGGTGCAGTTTTCAGAAACTCCTGGGCGCGATTTTCGCACTGATCTGGCAGCGATCGCCCCCGATACAGTTCTATTTTCTGTCTACGGTGTGGAGCTGAAACAGGTTGGAACTAATGAACCACAACAAGCTGAAGCTCGCCTCAATGCTCAATTAATTGGCCATATTAAAACTACTTCTGAATTTATTACTTCGTCATATGGCGACAGTAATCTTTTCTTTAGACACCAACGCTTTGGTAACTAACCTATGGCTCATGAACTTTTTGAATCCCTTCAGTTTCGTAATTTAAGAGTTAAGAATCGTATTTTTCGATCTAACATTTCTGGCAGATTTGACAATTATGATGGTTCTGGAACCCAAACCCGAATTAATTGGGAAGAAAAATTTGCCCGTGGTGGTGTTGGTGCCATCATTACGTCCTTTGTCCCCGTAACGATTCGCGGTCGCATTATTCCTAATTATGCCACCATTGACTGCGATGAGCGAATTC
>CAZGHV010000126.1:0-3219 GCA_964525705.1 uncultured Candidatus Saccharibacteria bacterium
TTGTCCACAGCTACGCAAACCAAAGTGAAGGATTTTCTCCAACAAGAAGTACGCAGCAACGATCCTACTCAGAACGCCTTTGAACATTGCACATCCGGCTGGGGAGTATGTGAAATGACTGGGAACAGAAGAGAGTACTATTCGCTACCTACTTCTCCCACACCAGATCCTTTGAAGCCCAATATTTGGCCACCACTGGAAGTACCAGTAGATACAATTTACATGATGTGGGCCTATGCGGAAAACACAGGCGATTGGGGTTACATTTCAACAAGCAGTACGTCCCTTGCTGGTAGCCGCTGGGACAGAATTAAGTCTCTATTTGCCAAAATACCCACAAGCCCCACACGCTATGGGGAAATAATGGGAGCAATCGGATATGCCAGAATTTTGTTGAAATATAACCAGAAAGGAAGCAGCGATTACACGCTAGCACTGCAAAAAATAGCAAATGGGATGACAGCAGGGATAAACTTCCGGCAATTTGTAGATACATCATATGCCAGCTTCATCGACTATCAAACTAACCATGACTGGGCGTTTACGCCTTTCCATTATTACAGAGGGATTTCACCAGGAACTACAAAGCCAGTAGGGGCTATGTTTGCGCCAGAACTAGGAAGATATCTGGGTGAGCAAGCAATGGAAAGCGTCCAAAAAGTAGCCACATATAACCCAAATCAAGACCAACCGGGGGAAGTGCCGGGAGTTCAGTCCCACTGGCCTACATGGTATGTAGCACGTGGCTCGTTCCCAGCAATTCGTGCTTGGGTAGGTCACTACGGAGAGAATCACATGGCAACGCCAGACACACCCTGGGCTATATTTATGATTGAAGCATATGTATATAATAGCCCCGGGGAAAAGTTGGCAGACTATTTAAGCAATCCCTACTCTGTAGGTGATTTGTACTTTATCCAAAAGGCAACATCCACCGTACAGGGATTTGACGAAAAATGCTGGCGGAATCTGTCGACTGGGGAAGAGATATGCAATACAGCATCAGTTTGCACAGCAGATCTAAATATGGACAAAACCGTGAACCAAGCAGACTACGACATCATGCTATCCAGCCTGCTACAAGTAAATCCTATTGCAGATATAGACTTAGATGGGATAGTAGATATCCGTGACTATGCAATACTTGCTGGCAACTTTGGGAAACAATGTAATTAGAAATAGAACTTGAAGTAATATCCTCGTCCAAGAACATACATGCGAATTTACCAGAGTTAGTTAGATGTCGATCCTTCCTGCTTTTTAAACTTATCATCTATCATATCCCCCAACATTACTGACTCTTTCTGTGGCTGATCTGTATAAACAGGCAACCGGAGAATAAATTTTGAACCATGTCCGAGATTGCTCTCTACAACCACCTCACCACCCATCAGCTTTGCCAGTTGAAATACTACATATAGCCCAAGACCAGTACCACCAGGGCGCACAATGTCCAACCCTTTGCCATCACCCTCCAGATACGTACCTATGCGATAAAACTTCTTCCCCAAATTGGCGATTTCCTCATGAGGAATTCCGCCTCCAGTATCCTCCACAGCCAGACATACCGAGTCCTCTGAGCTAAAAGCAGTAATTGTGATCTGACCTTTATCGGTATATTTGATTGCATTATCTACCAAATTATCTACAATCTCTTGCACACGATCCCTATCCGCATATGCAAATAGTGGTGTATCCACATGCTGCAATTCCAATCCCAAGCCCTTTGCCTTTGCCTTATCCTCTGCAGCTTGTACTGCATCATTCAAAACATCTGCGATCCCAACTTTTGAGAGTGATAAAGTAAGTCGCTGGTTGTCTATCTTCGTGCTTGTGAATATGGTCTCTAGTATGTGTGCCAACCTGACTGCATTTTCATTGCCCATTGCCAAATACTTGTTTAGCTGCTCAGAAGAAAGATCTCCTTGATCTTGATATCGAATAATCATCTGAATAGCATTACGTACAATCCCCAGCGGAGTACGTAATTCGTGCCCCAAAATATCCAGCATATCTCGCTCTTTACGAAGTGCATCTGCCAAACTGTCTCTTTGAGCCGTAATTTCCTTGGTTTGCAGCTTCACTTTTTCATTAAGATCCTTGGCAAAGTTAGAAACTTCCTTATAGAGTAGAGCTCTACCCACACTTACTGAAGTATTGGCGACTATGGACTCCAGAAAAGAGATATCCTCCACAGTATATGGTTGCCTCACTTGCTTATCACCTACCATCAATAAACCATTTAATTGGACTTTACGATTGAGGGGCAGGAGCACAGCAATTTTCTCTTCCCGCATGAAACGCATAATCTTTTGCAAACGCTCTGCTTCAGCAAGCTTGCGTAAGCCTAGACCTTTCTCCAGCTCATTCAAAACTAAGATCTCACTCTTATGCCCATTTGATTCTTGCAGATTCCAAAAAGAGACAACCTCTAGCAGATTACGCATTTGTCTGTGCTCAGCTTCATTTAAGCCAGAGAACTTTGCAAAAATAACTTTCCTGCTATCCCTCTCAAACAAAACAACACCCACCCGAATCACACCAAACGCCACAAGTACAGTTCCAAAGACTTTTGCCAACACTCTATCTAGATCTAGCTCTGTACTTGTATCCTTCAGTAATTTGTTGATTAGCTCATATGGATTGTAGCTATGAAATACAAAAGTTCTCTCCAAAATATCAGATGTTCTTTGACTTATGAATAGGAAGAAAGGCGCAGCTAGTAGTGAGAGCACAAAGCCTGTCATCAATGCTTCTGGTGCAAACACGCTTCCCCAGAGCACCACATGCAGTAAAGCTATTAAATTAAACAGAATAAAAGCCATAAAACTAATGGAAAGGAGGCGGATTATCTTACCTGCAATATAACGAATACCCATTAGTCGACTGCGGATAATGGCCAAACCTGTAAAAGCTATGAGGATAAGCGACATTGATGGTGCATAAAATGCAGTCTCATACCAACCAAGCAGCAAAGGGATTATGATCGAGAATGTAATCATTAACCCCATCATCAGAAACAAGCCAAACATGAAATACTGCATCCTCAGGCGATTTTCCGGCGATGCATGATGATAACCTTTCACCATATTGTAAATAGCTAGCAGAGCCAATACACCACACACGGCATAGTATGCCAATAACAATTCACCAGCCACAGGAACAAGCCCCGTAGGCGTCACTTGAACACCTTTATGCACAAGCGGCGTAGTTCCCAGC
>CAZGHV010000127.1:0-3168 GCA_964525705.1 uncultured Candidatus Saccharibacteria bacterium
GCGACCCACTGACCTACAACAGCGATGGTTCCCTGGATCTTTACATCCAGCACGACTCCCCCGGTGTTGAGCTGGAATCGAACTGGCTACCGTCACCCCCTCAAGGAGTACTGGGGTTGACCCTGCGCCTGTATGCCCCTAAAGCCCAGGTACTGGATGGTCGCTGGGCACCTTCGCCCGTCAAGCGAGTCTAGTGCCAGCCCCCCAACCTCTGAAAACTCACTTTATTTATGAGCGGTAAACTACCATGAAGAGTCTGTATCCAATTTTTGCCACTTTTGTCGTGTTTCCGCCCCTCGCGCTTGGGATTGTTGCCCTAAAGACCCTGGCTCAACAGCCACAACGGAGCGTTGTGAAAGAACACCTGGAGTTTTGTGTCAGTAACCTGACTGTTCAAGTGGGTCAGATAGAAGCGATCAAAGGCGTGATGCAACAGCAAAATCTGCCTCAATTGCAGAAGCTGGAACAAGTTGGCCAAATTCTTACCCCGGCACAGAAACAACAGTTGCTGGCGTGTATGCAGCAACCCATGCCACCCCAAGGCCAGTAGTAAGCGGTTTCTTGACAGTTTCACCCTTGCAGGTCCCTAAAGGAGTTGGGGGCGATCGCTCATGACCCTGACACAGGTCCTGGAAGGCATTCCAGGTGTGTAGTTTCTTGGTCAGGGGCGATCGCTCCTTAATCAAAGCATTCTTCCGAGAATTTCTATGAACTTATTAATCACTCAAGATAAAGCCTTTTTAAGTACCTTTGCCGCCAGCCTCTTTGCTCTGATTAACCCGCTGGGTGCCCTGCCCATTTTTATTAGCTATGCAGCTAAAGAGCGTAAGGGTGTGCAGCGCTGGTTGGCTTTTTTGCTTTCTCTAACCGTCTTTGGCTTATTACTTCTGTTTCTGGTATCCGGTTCGGCAATTCTCAAGTTTTTTGGCATCACCCTTGACTCCTTTCGGATTGCAGGGGGTATTCTTTTGCTGTTAATTGGCATCCATTTAGTGACAGGCGAATCATCACAAGTAAAGCAAAATTTGACTGAACAAAGCCAGGAGAGCAACTTAAAACAGGCGGAGTCTGTCTACCGCAAAATGGTAATCCCATTGGCAATGCCGTTGTTGGTGGGTCCTGGTGTGATTGCGAATGTAATTCTTTACGCTAGTGAAGTCGAGGCCAAAAAAGATGGAGTTCTCTTTGCTGGACTGGTGGTTGTTTGCATTGGTATTTCTTTAGTAGTATTTGCAGTGTTATTATCAGGACGCTGGCTACAGCGTTTTTTGGGAGACATAGGGTTGAGCATTGCCACACGCATTTTAGGCTTGCTCGTTGCTTCCATCGGAGTCCAGTTTATTACTATTGCCATCTCCAATATTGTCATTCATGAAATTACCCCTCAAATTCTCAAACCCTAACTACTACAACGCTTCTTAGTCGGCTGAAGTCTAGGGTAAGGGTCATCGTCAGCGGCAATCTCCCACCCTACCTCATGTAATGGAGAAACACTGGTAAGTTGCTTCAAGATTTTATCTGTAAATAAGTAGTTATGAACAACCTGTTTCAGTTTACGGTTATGCTTTCGGTCGTGACGACTATGCTTGGAGTTGAGTTGGCATTACCTGCAAAGCCAAACCTCAATGATAGATTGATCTGTATCGCTGGTAAATGGGGAGGATTTTACTACATCACTTCTGCTATTAACGACATTCCTCACCTTGTTATTCAAGGCATCTGCAATAACTTATCTGTGGAAGTCAATGATGTATGTTAGAAAAATCGACAAACTCCTATTTAATTTTTATTTTGATAGTAACAGGTATCATCATTACCATTTTAGGGGAAAGGTTAGTCCAACTTCTTTTTTCTAACTTAATTTACGGACTTTCCATGCTCTTAATTGTATTAAGAGATCATCACAAAGGTTATCGTAGTCTCCCCAGAAAAGGTGTTTACACAATTTTATGTCTAATTCTAGTATCTATCCTGTGCAGCATATTCTACCATTTCAACATATTATCAAACTTAAGGATGTTTTTTTTGATAGTTAATGTATTAATTAAGATTGGAATTTATGGGTATGGTTGGATTTCAACAGCAAAAATACTGATGATCAAACAAAAGATTACTGAACAAACCATTATCTTGGCCATTACTTCTTATCTTTTTATTGCAATTATTTGGTCATACCTTTATTTTATGGTTTGGGAGATCAATCCCCAAGCTTTCCATATTGCTGTTCCTGCGGATTATGAATTAAAATCCTGGAATCTAGCTATGTATTTTAGCCTCACAACTTTGACCACCCTGGGCTACGGTGATATCACTCCTGTAGATAAATTTCTGATGCTTGCCGCGACCTTTGAGGCTATAGCTGGTTCTATTTATTTAACTGTCATTATTGCTAGATTGGTTTCTCTCTACAGCATTGAAGAATGACGTGGCCGATCTTCAGAGATTTGCTTTTGGACAACGATTGGCATGAAATGACATGTAGTTTTAGCTAATTTACTTAAGAATATAATCAGGACTGTATCAGTGTAGAAATTTCACAATGAAAAGCCCCAGAATTTACCTTCCTTTAGTCGTGTTACCACAAATTCTGATCGGGATGGCCTCCCTGAAAACCCTGGCTCAGCAACCGCCACAGAATGTTCGCAGGGAGCATCTGGAGTTTTGTGTGCAGCAACTATCCGTTCAAGTAGGACAGCTTCAGGCTATTAAAGGTGTGATGTCCCAGGAGAATCTTAGCCCGA
This sequence comes from uncultured Candidatus Saccharibacteria bacterium, assembly GCA_964525705.1. Taxonomy (GTDB): domain Bacteria; phylum Patescibacteriota; class Dojkabacteria; order J137; family JAEUSD01; genus CAZGHV01. Next base: position 2,742 of record CAZGHV010000127.1, read on the forward strand.
TGAACAAATTACAATCCGTTGCCCAGATTCTCTCACCCCAGCAAAAGGAACAGTTGAGCCAGTGCCTGCAACAACCGATGCCACAACAACAGGGTTAGGAAATTAATATGGAGGGCTATTCTAAAGTAATTCGTTGATGCAGCTGCCAACAAACCGACCTCTTGTGCGGTTAAACTGATGCTGAAACAATAACCTGGTTACTTTATTTTGTGAATGCTTATATGACAACTTCATCTCCCTGGGCACTTACTCAGTCCGTGAAAACCCGTCTGCGATCGCGATCGCTCCTTAAATGGTTTCCTGGTTTGGGCCTCTTACTCAGCCTCTGGGCTACCCCCTTGCTGGCGGCAGAGCAAATTTCCCTGACCTTTGGTAACGATTTGAACATCAATGTCCCGGTTAGCGATTTGACCACCTTTGCCAGTAC
>CAZGHV010000128.1:0-3157 GCA_964525705.1 uncultured Candidatus Saccharibacteria bacterium
CATTAAACCTACTGATGCTCATTATTCGGTAGGTGGTAAGCATGGTTGGGGATCGGGATGGCCCCTAGAACGACTTGTGCAGCTAGCCAATGAAGTGGAAGCTGATTTGTGGTGGAGCATTGGTTATGCTGTTAATGATGAATATTTGAGGAAAGCTGCTGAACTGTTGATGCAGCAACTCCGACCTGAGCGAAAAATTTATCTAGAGTATTCTAATGAAGTTTGGAATCCTAGCTTCCCCCAATACCGCTATGCACAAGATCAAGGGAAAACATTAGGTTTGCAACCAAGTCCTGGAATTAGGTTTGTGGTCAAGCGATCGCTAGAAATTTTCCAGATCTTTCGAGAAGTTTTTGGTTCTGATGATCGGTTGGTTGAAATCTTACCAGGATGGAACAACTCTCCTGACTATAACCAGAAGCTTCTTAAAGCTCTTAAGGAGCCGAGTCTTAATCCCTACGGTATTCAACCCGATGCTCTGGCCTTAGCTCCTTATTTCGGTTTACGACGAGTAAAGAGCATGAGTGATCTTCCCAGTCCAACTGTAGATGGCGTTATGCAACTCTTAGAACAGCAAATTCCTCTGCAAATACCTAAGTCACCTAGTCTGAAAGTTAATCTTGCTCGATCCTATGGTTTAGAGGTTGTTGCCTATGAGTCTGGACAGCATCTGGTTGAAAAAAAGCGACGAAAGGGGTTATTAACCGATCTATATATTGATGCCAACCGAGATCCTAGAATGTATGATTTATATTTGCGATATTATAATTGGCTGCGGGGTTCAGGATTTAAAGCGGCTACTCACTTTGCTTATGTTGGCAAATACGATAAATATGGTTCATGGGGGGCCTTGGAATATTTACAGCAACCCCTGGAACAGGCTCCTAAGTATCGAGCCTTACGGCAGTTGCTACATTCATGAGTCTCCTTGCCCAGGTGCATTTAGTTCTGGTTCTGTTCAATCTATTAACAGTGGTGTTTTATGCGCCTCTTGGTTGTTATCTTGAATTACCGGACTCCAGGTTTAGTGATCGACTGTTTGTACTCTCTGGAGAATCAAATCCAATCAGGCTGCGATCGTGTCATTGTGGTTGATAATGCTTCAGGTGATGGTTCTGTAACCAAAATTGAACAGGCGATCGCAGATAACAATTGGTTACCCTGGGTGGAAGTACTTGCCTCTCCCATCAATGGTGGATTTTCTGCTGGCAATAATTTAGGTATGCAAGCTCACTCAGCAGCAGCTTATTTGCTACTAAACAGCGATACAATTGTCCGTCCAAGAGCCATTTCTAAACTACTGCGAGCCATGGAAGAGAATCCCCAAGCGGGAATTATTAGTCCTCGCCTGGAATGGCCGGACGAGACACCCCAAATTAGTTGTTTTCGCGATCGCTCACCCTGGAGTGAGTTGATTAATGGGGCTCAAACGGGACCGATTACTAAGTTACTGGAGCGGTATGATGTGCCTCTGCCGGTTTCAGAAACGCCTGTTGAAGCTGAATGGACAAGTTTTGCCTGTGTATTGATACGTCGGGAAGTCGTTGAAAAAGTTGGATGGATGGATGAAGGCTACTTTATGTACTTCGACGACATTGACTACTGCCGCAGAGCCAGGAAATCAGGTTGGCGGATTCTTTATTGGCCTGAAGCAAGGGTAGTGCATTTGCGAGGAGGAAGTAGTTCTGTGAAGACAGAGGTGGCGACTCGCAAACGGCCTCGCTCCTATCTCTATGCTTCCAGATCGAGATATTTTGCCAAATTCTATGGCTGGTTTGGATTGACGATCGCCAATTTATTCTGGCTCACAGGTCGATTAATTTCTTTGAGTCGAGAATTGATTGCTCATAAAGAACCTCACACCTGTGAGTATGAGATACAGGATATTTGGACTAATTGGCTGCACCCTATGAAACCTCCAACTTTAACTTAAGGGAAATCTCCACCTATGAGTAACCGACCAGACTTTATCATTATTGGTGCCATGAAATGTGCGACCAGTACGCTGCATGAGCAGTTATCGCTACAATCAGGAATTTTCATGAGTTCCTTGAAGGAACCCAATTTTTTCAGCGATGACCATCAGTATGCCAGGGGGATAGAATGGTATTTGTCCTTATTTACAACAGCGGCTCCAGGCGCACTCTGCGGTGAATCTAGTACTCACTACACCAAATGGCCCACTTACGCTCGTACTGTTGAGCGCCTGCATCAACATCTGCCAGACATTAAGCTAATCTATATCATGCGACATCCCATTGAACGGTTGGTGTCGCAATATATCCATGAATGGACTCAACATCACATTTCAGTCGAGATTAATCATGCGATTATTCAGCATCCTGAACTAATTTATTACAGTCAGTATAGTCGGCAACTGCAACCTTATCTTGATACTTTTAGTTATCAAAGAATTTTGCCAGTTTTTTTTGAGCGACTTTGCAGCCAGCCACAACAAGAGTTAGAGAGAATTTGTGCCTTTATTGACTATAAGGCTCAACCCCTGTGGTACCCAACGAGTACACCTCAGAATGTTTCTAGCGAACGAATGCGCCAGGACTCTCTGCGAGACTTTATCGTAGAGTTTCCGGTTCTGAAGGCATTGCGTCGGCGTTTTATTCCTAAATCGGTTCGTACCTGGGTGAGGAGCTTATGGACAATTCAGAAAAAGCCTGAGATTAAGCCCCAAAATATAGATAATTTAAAAGCTATTTTTGATCAGGATTTAGCTATCTTGGGTTCCTGGTTAGGGATAGACGAACTGACCTGTGACACCTTCAAGGCTAAGGTTGAAGCATGTTCTTGGAATTGGTCCTCAGTGAGATAGCTGCCGGGGTGCCTTTAGAGGCGATCGCTCAAGGGTATTCAATTCAGGCGAGAACTGCTACAGTACTTTGCTAATAAAGCGGGAATTTCGTCTGGATGCATGCGGCAGTAGTGACTCTTGTCGGGCATGACGACTAGATTGGGGGCTGAGGAGCATCGTTTCAGACAACTGGTACGCTCAATCTTGATCTGATGCTGTAAACCGCGATCGCGCAGAGCAACTTCTAGCGCTTGTAGGAGGTGGTTGCCGCCCCGTTTGAGGCAACCTGACTTCTGACAGACCAGAATTTTGGCTTGGGGTTGCCGGGGCAAGGTCGGGAGTGACGCAGGG
>CAZGHV010000129.1:0-3126 GCA_964525705.1 uncultured Candidatus Saccharibacteria bacterium
TTGTTGCCAGCAACCAGACCCGTCGGATCAGTAAAATTCAGGATATTAATCAGGATTTACAGAATAAGATAAAGGCTGCATTGCGAATAGAAAATTTAACGCTTGACCACATTTACTACTTGATAGAAAGGTTGTTGAGAGATGTGGTTGAAGATGGTGGAACTGAAGACCCAATTGAATTTACACCAGCGGATATAACTAGCATTTCCATCGAACTCAAATCGCAGTTTAGTGACCAATCCGACATTGAGCGGGTGAACAATTTTTCCAAAACGTTACGACTCAGGGTGGTGAGGTGCAATTTGATCTGGAAGGTTACTTCGGGATCACAGAAAAATTCGATTTTGTTGCTCTCGATGATCAAGGTGCAAAGGATTTGCAACGAAGAATAAGGGCTTTCAAAAATATCATAACTATATGCAGAAGAAGTTTTCAAGCTTATAGAAACAATATAAATACAGCAGAAAGTGGGAGATACACCCCCAGTAATTTTGATGAAGTCAGAAAGAACTTTATTTTCTGGGAAAGGCTGACCTTGAGGGTAAACGAGGCTGAGGATATCCTATTTTATATTTTGATAACCGGAAATGCGGCGCCGAGTGTACGTGATGTAAGAGACTGGTTAAACGGGACAGGTCCAGAAAGCCCAAGGAAGAAGCTAGAAGTGAATATCCTCAAACTTTCGGCAATAAAGCTAGAGATGTTAGCAGAACTTAGATCTGATCCTGTCATTGCTGCCATTGATCAAGTATTTGAAAAAGAATTTGCTAGCTTCGAGGAAGAACAAAAAAGTGAGCAGCAAAAATTACAAAGAATACACGAGGATGCACAAAGATTGCTTACTGGTCTAGCGAATGGTTATACAGACGTAGATGAACTACGCCGTCTGAAGTCGACTATTGAAAGCAAGTTTCACAAAAACCCTGATGACGGCTCACTAGTAGTACCAGTTGTCACTCAACTTTCTTATAAGTTGGAGCAGTTTTACGAGAAGCATGTGAACCCATTATTGTATCATGAGGAACTAAATTCAAATTATAATTTAAGAAAAATCAACAGACGCTATTCCAGCTTAATTACTGCGGAGAGAATAAGGGCAAAACAGTTGCTGGAACTGAAAGATAAGCAAATGGTGGATTTAGAGGATGAACTTGAAGACTTGAAGGTTGTACAAGAGAAACGGTTTGTTAATGGCTTTCGTGCGTTTGTGAATTATGCAGATGTAACTCCAGAAGAATTCTCTCAAATCACGCGTTTTAATGGTGCAGATGGTGTTGAAAAACTCAAAACTCTGATAAATCTACATTACCTAAATAATCTGAGTAGAAACGATGTTGTGGGGTTGGTCTTGCAACTATCTCTATTTGTGACCGCAAAGAGTGGAGGCCGCTTATATCTCACTCGGTTACAGTCTACATTGCTCACAATGTTTCCGGTTCCAGATATTCTGAAAATTAAACACCCGCTTCTAGGAAATACAGCAGCACCGATTGAACACATCTATCTCAAGCTAGTTATGCAGTCATTACTAAAAAAGATGAAGTCTAGCAAGGGTGTTATCTCAACCTTTCAAAGCGAGCTGATGAATATTGTGGGTTTTCCCGATGCAAAAAAAGACGAGGAAGTAGATAAAGAGCTTAACGCCTTTGGAACTATGCGCATTCGCCAAGCCCCAGAAAAGATCGCTGGTATTTTCCGAGACCCAATAATGCAACATAGACTAGAAACATCTGAGGCTGCAAAAGCTCAAGCTGAAATTAAACTTTGGCAGTCTTCAGAAGAGAGCAGTGGCGTTAATGTGGAAAAAGTGCTGGGAGTAGCAACGCTACCAAAAATGGTTCAGGGAATGAAGGTATTATTGAGAAAATACGAGGATCACGATCGTGCGCTTGCTTGGCTGGAGAGTAATAATCTAGAACAATATCTCAGTTTTGACAAAAATATGGTGAAGAAGTGGAGGGAGCAATTGCGAAACATGCTGCTTGAGCTATTGAATGCAAGCATTTCCAGCGATTATAGTCAGACCCCGTATGATCCAGACACGGAGGTAGACAGTTACAAGCTGCTTATTGATTCAATTAATGAGCATAATCCTACTGACTTGCCATCTGAATTGATTAAGCTTTGGTTTATTGCAATACCAGAGCTGGGATCTGCTGTGGAGCAAATTTGTATAGACGCCACGAAAAAAATAGAAGCTCTAATCAAGCAAAGAGATGCATCGGTAGCCAAAGTAAAGATACCTAAAAACGTTGAGCTAGAAAGCCTTAACAAAAAAAAGGATAAGCTTCTTACTTATGTACGGCGCCGGCTTGAGGTAGAAAGCATTGCTGACAAAGCTATAAGGGTATATGAAGAAATCGAAAAAAGCTTGGCTAGTGAAATCTCTAGTATCCAGGGTAAATACGTGAATTCTGCTGGTCTTGGCCGGCCTGATCGACTAGAAAAATGGGCGGAAGCTGCAGGAGTCACCGACTTAAGCAATAACTTGACAAAAGCCTACCAGCGCATTAAGGAGTTTGACGCAGCGAAACATATCCCCACCGAAATCACAGCAGCGATCAAAGAGCTGGAGGATGCCTATCATAAAGCCTATGATAATTTGGATTTTAGGTTTGCTTCTGCATTCCAGGCGTTGCAAGCAATTCATTCACAAGTCCCTTCGTTTGAGCATGCTGATCGGCCGGAGAATAAGTCACTTTTGGAAGAATGGAAGCGGGGTGGTGGTAAGTCTTACTTTGAAACTTATCCGCAGCCCTCAATGAGAGAGGCCATTGCGAACTGGCTTCTTGATCAAACACCAGATAACGGAATAAACGAGGAACAGATGCTAAAAAAGTTGCGTGACTTTCCTGTGCGTTTTGCGTACGATGAACAGCCATACATATTAGCAACGATAATGTGGCAAGCGTTGACTGCTAGTGGTGAGCCTGTGAAGTCGTGGGTGATTAAAAATTTAATGAAAGGTGTTCACATTAATTTCCCAGAAGATTTGCAAGAGCTTGGTGCGGATAGGTTATAGAGATATGCATTTATGAAGATAACTCGGATTTCCCAGGTACAGAATGATTCACAGCGAGCAAGCATATTTGTGGATGAAGAATTTGTTTTGACAGTGGACAAAAG
>CAZGHV010000130.1:0-3105 GCA_964525705.1 uncultured Candidatus Saccharibacteria bacterium
ACTTCAGACCCTGATGCGGGATTAGTACAAAAAACTCACGACCCTAATGAATAATAGAAATCTTCCTCAATAGTGAGTGGTGTTTCTGTCAATCCCCGATTAATAAAAGCAATCAAAAAAACATTAGTTAGTTTTGGCAGACAAATACTTTCCTCTATTTCTCGATATCTTCCATCAGTTAGGCGATAAAAAGCAATTTCATTGTCGCTCCAAAACCAAATTTCTTTTACTCCCAAGTACTGATACTTTTCCAAGTCAGCGTCGCTGCCTCTTGTATAAGTGACTTCCACTGCTAAATCGGGAATGGATTTATCAATTTCAAAAGCAAAGCTATGGTCCGGCTCCTTGCCTGCTAAAGGAGGATTTTTTAACGTGGTCGAACCCATGGGAAAATAAGCCAAATTGTACTTGCGGCAGTAAGTCTTAATTAAACCGTTGATAGTTTCAGCGATTCTCTCATGGTTTCTACTGGGGGATACAATTGTTATCACTCCCTTCAAATAAGATATACGATACCCCAAAGATGCTTCAGTCAACCTTTCGTAATCATCCCAGGTCATCCCAGCTAAACTGAGAGTTTGATCGGCACGACTAGCGCGATCGCTATCTAGAGGAAGGTTCAATAAATTGGTAAACACAACCAATTTTCCTTAGTAGTTATAGTTTCAATTATAATGGAAGCGCGATCGCAGTTTTGGTGATGAGAGAAGAGGGCGAGATCGCCCACCCATCCATCGCAATGACCTGGAATGAGTGGTGGCAAGTGAAGTTGCGATCGCCACGAGCGATCGCTCACCCATCCCCTGCAATGACCTTCTGAAAATCAGCGTTCACTTACTGGGAGCGATCGCCCACCCATCCCCTGCAACAACCTGGAAATTAGTGGTGGCGTGTGAATGCGATCGCCACGAGCGATCACCCACCCATCCCCTGCAATGACCTTCTAAAAATCAGTAGCAAATCAGCTTTCACTCATTGAGAGCGATCGCCCGCCCGTCCGCTGCAATGACCTGGTTAGGAAGACCCCAACACTCCAAACCTTTTATACCACACAAATAACTTGAAGATTACTTGCTTCCTGATTCCTAACGGCTAAGTTGAGCGGCGACTAGTATCCTTCGCATCTTCACCAAGATCTCTCGCTCGTCTGCTCCAACGTGTTGTTAGACCGCGTTTCCGCGACAAGTTGACAACCTCTCTACCACTTTCCGCTTGTTGTTTTTGCAAATCAGCAAAGATTGCTTTCAAGTCATGATTGAATGACCGGGAGTATTCTTCACGAATTCTATGGATCTCTTCGACAATCTCATCTTGAAACATAATCAATCTCCAAGTAGTTCATAGGGTGTACAAAGAATTGGTAGCTCGTATCCAAAATCAAGACTGATCTCTGCCAGTTTTCTTTGAATTTGAGCGTTGGCAATGTGCTTACAGTTCCATGTGAGTAGGTAATCCATGCCGTGAACAGTTGCGGCTGCAATATGAACAGCATCAACATCAGCTTTTGAAGGAAGGCTACTGCGTTCCAAAAATTGCTCTGCTAAATCAAGTACAAATTGGTTCAAATCGAGTAACGCGAGGTTGCGAATGATTTCAAGCCGTCGAGATGCAATTTCGGTATCTCCCTGTGAAGTTTCTTTGACAACTGCTTGGGAGGAGTAGAGTTGGAAAGCATTGCGGCGCGTATCCCACCACTCCCTTGTTATCTCGATATTGGCAGCCACAACTAGATCTCTGCTGGGTCGAGCAGTGAGATAGCCTAAGATACTCGTTTCAATGTAGACAGTTTCGCTCATGCAGGAAAAAGTAAACTAGCAAAAGACTCAGCCTGATTTCACAGTTTTGCAACAAGCCCCTGAATAACATCATGGCAGAGTTTCCTTTGATCTTCAGAAACTTGAATTTCCTGTTCATAAACTTTATAGCGACGTGTATCTAGCATCTGGCTTAAGGGTAGTCCTTGATTTGCAGAGACAACGCCAGCACTGTTAAAATCTCTCAATTCACAACTATAAGCTTCTTCAAATTGAGCTTGATTATAGTCATGTAACCCTCCATCAACAAAACGGTTTTTATTTTTTTGGTACTCCGCAAACATTTTTCTCACTGCTTCCTGTGACAATGCTTTGAAAGCATGTGCCGCCCCTAGTTTTTGAGTAAACCTATTACCTAACAAAAGTGCAATTCTTGGTCTTTCCATCTCAAAGCTATCAACTTTAGATGCAAAAGTGTATTTCCCGTACACAGGATGCTTTTTCTCACTGCCCCATATTAAATTAAACAGTCCTGATATGGCATAAATTGATGAATCATCAGCATTAATAGGAACTAATAACTTCTGCCCTGACAAAATTGCAATCTGTGTATAAATCGAAAAGCTAGGATTAGTATCAATAAAAAATGTTGTTAGTTTATCAAATATGGTGCGTTCTGTAAATTTTTTGATGATTGAATGTATTTCTATCCAAGGTGAATCTGTGGTTGATAATGGTGTTGCGTCTGCTCTTTCTGCTAATAAAGGAGCAATTAGCTCAAGGTTGCCATCACCGGACATTAGGAATAGATTTGGTGGCAGCTTTGGATTGGTTTTCTACAATTGAAGTAAATATTTATTGACATCGCTGGTGTCATTTTTCAAAACACTATCTGTTAGGTAACCAACAACAGTTCTAGGGATATCCCCAATAATCAACTCCTGGAGACGAGCTTCTGCCTTAGTACCACCCCCCATCAACATCATTGATGAGTTTGCTTGGGGGCACATATCTATAACCACTACATTTTGGTTTGGATTTTGCTCTGCATACATGGATGCAACGTGAAAAGTAATAGTGCTTTTACCAACACCACCCTTGTTATTCCAAATAACATAGCTCTTATTCATGCAAGACTTCCTCACCAAGCTTAATGTGTCTAACTCTATTCTAGCGGGGGTTTTACTGGTCTGATGAACAGACAAGCTTCAGGTATCGTTCCTACCGGGGTCTACGGTCTAACGGCCTGGAAGTTGGCGGCGGCAGATCAAGTTGGACTCACCACGAGCGATCGCCCACCCATCCCCTGCAATGACCTTCTGAAAATCAGCGTTCACTTACTGGGAGCGAT
>CAZGHV010000131.1:0-3088 GCA_964525705.1 uncultured Candidatus Saccharibacteria bacterium
TGCTATTGGCGATCGGGTTTGGGGCCATGCTTGGTCTAGAAACAGAGACTCGAGTGGCAGAGGGTAAGCAGGAGAGTGACACGCAGCGAGAGCAATCAATGAGGTTTAAACTTGGAGGTGTACGTAGCTACACTGTATTATCCTTGTTTGGTGCTTTGGGGGGGGTGCTTTTTTATAATGGACAGCACACATTCGCCTACCTAGTTTTCATTGCTACTTTTCTGATAGTTTTGGCGGCTTATGTGCTTAATGTGGTTTATAAGCGAGCATTTGGAATAACTACTGAAATTGCCATTTTAATTGCAGGTTTGGTAGGGTTTATGTCGACCGCTGGTGCAGTTTCATTACAAGTGCTTGTGGTAGTTGTTATTATCCTCACTTTTGTCTTATCTCAGAAGCAAGGCATTGGAGCTTTGGTGAAGAAGATCGCTCATACAGAGCTAACTGAACTAGTACGATTTCTGGTTTTGGCTTTGGTCATTTTCCCTTTCCTTCCAAACCAAGAGGTATATTTGGCTACCGTTCCTGGTGCATCTACATGGGTGGCAAATGCCAATTTACCAGGAGGTCTATTGCAGATAAGTCTGGTGAATCCATTCCGACTGTGGCAATATGTGGTTCTAATCTCTGGTTTTAGTTTAATAGGATATTTTGCTAGCAAAGTTTTTGGTAAAGCTAGGGGGTTTTTGTTTACAAGCGTATTTGGGGGCATGGTATCTTCAACTAGCGTTACGGTGACGCTTGCACATCGTAGCAAGCTGGAAAACCAATCTCAAACAAGGTTAGCGGGGGCTGCTTTGGTGGGTAATGGGGTGAGCTTTATACCTCTGGGAGTACTCGCATTATCAATTAGTGCAGACTTTTTCCGAAACACGGCCATCACAGCAATCAGCTTGGCACTTTCTAGTTTGCTTGTAGGCGTGGCCTGGTTTTTTACCAGTAGAGAACGGCGGGAGAAATCGGAAAATAATGCGTTTAAGCAGAAACCTTTTTCGCTGAATTTAGCATTGAAATTTGCTCTATTGCTTACAGTGGTGCGTCTTTTGGCGCAGATTGGTGAAGTAGTGTTGCCCAGCAACTTGTTTGTTGCTGTAACAGCCTTATCTGGGCTTGTAGGCATGGATGTGGCTACTATTACTCTGGCAGAACTGGCTGGAAGGGGGGCCATTTCTGGCGGCTTGGCAGTTTTTACGTTTTTCATGACGAACCTAGTTAACTATATAGCCAAGGTGATTTATGCTCAGAGTCTGGGTGGGAGTAAGTTTGTGCGTATTTTGGCACTAGGCTTAACTGTGAGCTTTGTTGCCGGATTGCTTGCTTTGTGGACGGGCTACTAGGATTCAGGCTCATAATGCAAAGCAAAGATAGCAGCACTGATATCGGGATTCGTGTCTAGGTAACTGCGAAAGGTATTTACTACTAGTTGTATATTTGCTGGTTGACTTGCTCTTGCTAACAGAATAAGGACGTTTCTCCAGATTGTGGTTGCTAGTTTGATAGTAGCTTCTTTTTCTAGGTTGCTATTTGGATCACTTATGAGGTTTATCAGTTCTAAGACTCTGTCGACGGTGTTCCCCTTGCTGTAAATGAATATTTCTACTAGTAGAGGTAAGTGATAATCGATGAATATTATTGGGATACCCCGAATTAACTGCAACAGGTGCCCTATTGAATTTACTGTAAATCTTTCTAGTACTAATTGCTGTTTATTAATAATAATTAGATCTTCCACCGCGTGACCTGTTACTTGTAAAGCTCTTTATGCAGCCAACTTACAAAAGGATTTGCTCATATCAAGTTCGTCTGTTGTTGTAAGAATGTAACTTATTAAGCCTTGCGTTTTCCTCGTGGAACCGATGTATATGAGGCAGAGGTTAAAGCAGCTATCGTAGTCAGTAGACTCTATGATTTGTTGCCAAATCGCACCGGCAAGTTCTTTCAGCCTATTAATGACGCTGTTTGGATTGGTACTAATAACAGCAAGCAACGCATCGATATTATCTTTTGGTAAGGGCACGAAGGTGGCTGTGTTTTCTAGCAATTTTATGGCTTCATATGCTAGATTTTGCCTGTCTTTTAGACTTATTGGTTGTTCTGTGTTGGGCAGATTTGGCAATAATATACGCACAATTTAACTGATATATCCCGCATTCGTTAATGGCTATATAGCTGCCACTGTCTGTGTCCGTTTGCTGGGTGGCGATTTTCAGCTTTCAAAATTAATTTGGCAACTTAAGTCTTCATGTCTACGGCAGTACATTGACACATGTAAATTATATTTGATCGGTTCAGAAACAGTTGACTCTAGACTGCTATAATCCAGATGATGATAAAAACATTACATGGAAATATTGCAACTCCAGCTTTCTTGCCCGATGCTACTTATGCAGCAGTCAAAGCACTGAGCAGTAATGATTTGCTAACCGCTGGGATTTCTGAGATTGTCTCTACCACACTGCATCTAGAACAGAAACTGGGGACGGAATATATTCAGAAAAGAGGAGGGCTACATAAATTTATAGGCTGGAGCAGACCTATTCTTTCTGACAGTGGCGGGTTCCAAGTGTTTTCCCTCATCAATAGTCAACCAAGCTCGGCAAGCAAAATCAGCAATGCTGGAGCCAGTTTTTTTGATCCGGCATCTGCAAAAACCGTGCTACTTACACCAGAAACATCCCAAATAATTCAAAACCGTTTGGGTACTGATATACGAGTAGTGCTTGATGAGCCAGTGGGACATAACCCATCTGTGAGCGAAGCCACCAGGGCAATAAAGCGGACAGCAGAGTGGGCAAAAAGGTCAAAGCAAAAATTTTGTGAACTACTTGGCATTTCAAATGCGGAGTTTGAACGTACTCAGCAGCAGAGACCTTTGTTGGTAGCTGTGGTACAGGGAGGAAACAACTTTGACTTGAGGCGTGAGAGTGCAATGCGGCTCCGCGAGATCGGATTTGATATATATGGGTTTGGTGGGTTGCCATTGCATAACTTACAATCATGGCGCAATGATGCTCCGCAAGGATTTCATCACGAGTTACTACAGTTTCTGACAGAACTTTTGCCGGATGAAGTAAAGTATGGTTTGGGC
>CAZGHV010000132.1:0-3087 GCA_964525705.1 uncultured Candidatus Saccharibacteria bacterium
GCTATTCAGGATCAGTTCTTTGGATTCGTTGTCTTCATCAATTGCATTTAAGGTATTAGTAAGAGAGCGTAGAATCAACTCTTCCCGAGAAATGTTCAGCTTTTGCGCTTGTAAAGTCAGTTGTTCGTCCAGTTCATCGGACAATTGAATTGTAAAAGATTTAGACATTAGAAATTCTCCTTTTGAGGTTGAGGTTGAATACCAACTTGGTCATGTCCTACATACACTGTTCCTGCATTAAAGTTGCCAACTGAGTTAATTCGATAAATAGGTTGCCTCTGCAATTCTTCGTTAGCTGGCCTTTCTGACAGTGTGGATATCAAAATTTCATAATTATAGAAACCACACTGCTCTTGAATACCTGAAATTGCCCGAAGAGCATTTTCCCCTGAATATCCAGGAAGTAAGGTAAGAAGTTCTGGCAAGTATTTCGCTGCCCCATTACCCTTGACCTGTTCCAATGCATAAGCTGCCGTATTAGATATCTCTCTAATATCTGGATGATCACTAAGATTTGAAGGTTGAATCATTTGGATTAGCCATGGAACAGCCTCTTCGCAGCCAAACTTACCCAAAATTAAAGCGGCACTTAAACCAACATCAGGATCGTGGTGAGTAAGCTTTGGAGTGAGGAGTGGAATAGCCTCTTCAGATGCAACATTCCATAGAGTTAAAGCAATGCGCCAGCGAACCCAAGTATCTTGATGTTCTATTTGCTGAACCAAAGCTTTAAGATAAAATCTCCTAAGCGAAGTTTCAACATTGTCTTTAGAGCTAAGAATTCGCAAATAATATGCTGCCAATCGATATATACGAGAATCTGGATGTGATATTAATCTCAGTAGTTCTGGGACAAGTGCTTCAGAATCAAACCCCTCTGAAGCTTCAAGCCCCCGTTCGCAAACCGATAAGTCTACATCTTTCATCCCCTGAATTATTCCTGGAAGCACCTCTTCCGAGACAATGATGGCTAAAGCATCAATTGCATTATGCCGCACACTAGAATTTGGATGTTGTTCGACAATTTTAACTAAACCTGGTATTGCAGACTTGAATCCAAGCCTTCCTAATACCACTGCTGCGCTATGGCCAATACTTGGATCTTCAATTGCGGTAAGTAATAATGGGATACTTTTCTCTGATTTAAGGCTTCCTATTAATTGAATTACACTCCATCGACTCTGCCAATCTGTAGCTTGAAATATAGGAGCTAATTTTTTAATGACTTCCTCGGAAGTTAGTTCTTTTGCAATCCATGCATCAAAAATAGAGCGGACATCAGGAACCAAGTTCTCCAAAATTTGTGGACTTAAAGGAGATAGCTTCTCAATTGGCAAATCTGATAAAGATAATTCTTCTGCTACCTCCTTACGAGCTTGATCAAGAAATTGTTGAAAAAACCTAGCTTCTCTTCTGGCCTCACATTCTTCTGGTATTGCTTCAGAGTCAATAATCAGTAAATCAAGATAGGCATCCCTTCTGATTTCGTCATCCTCATCATCAAGTAAGGGTACTATTGCTGTCGCTGCTGCTTTCGTTCCTATTTTTCGCAATAGTTCTAACTTAAGCCAATTTGGTTGTTCTGGTATAATACTTGCGAACTTCTTCAAAACAATTTGAACCGTATTAGACTGCAATGTAGTTGTCACCTCTCCTGCTAGTTTTGCTCCTAGTATTAAGTCAACATCCAGGGCTAGTTCTACTAATTGCATTACTTGACTGTCAGTTATCCCTGGCAGCCCAAGCATAATGGCAACTACCTCTGTCCATCTCAAGTTATTAAGATACTCTTCCTGAAACAAAGTATGTTTTTGTCCAGGTTCTTTCCTGTCTAATTTATCTAATTCTAAAAGTAGATGTTCCGCTGTAAAATACTCTTGAAGTGACGGATGGCAAAATTCGACTTGACGACTTCCGGGTGATCCACTCCATTGCAGTAAATGGTGGTTCAATAAATGCTTTAAAGATTTCTCTGTTCCCAACCAGCCTTGAACATCTCGTTCATAAGCAGGATTTGTAGAACGAACTATTTTAAACGCAAGTTTACTTAATTGAGAGCAGGATTCATCTAGATCAATACCTTCCTTTACTGATTCTGCATAGATAGTTGTAAATCTGCGATAGGCTTCTCCACGAGTTTTAGGAATCTCATCTTGCGGATTTTGTTGAAAAATGCTGTACAACATCCAAACCATTAAAGGTGTTTGTCCAAAATCTTGAACACGCTCACATAATTCTCTAATTCGATTTTGCTGATTAGGTAGTCGATCGCTGAAAAACTTCTGGACCTCTTCAGGCTTCAAAGGCTGAATTTCCAAGATTTTTTGAATACCTAAGTTTCCAGTGCTAATGTCTCGTGTGGTTGCAATTATGGGAAGAGTGTAGCCACAAAAATCTTTTAGAGCACTGTAAGCTTCTCGTGATGATTCATTCACACCATCTACAAGTAGTAGTAATTGATGATTTCTAATGAGATTCTCGATATGGGATATTTTTTCCTGTTCTGATGTCCCTAATAGAAAACCACACTTCTCAAATGCCGTTTTGATAAGTTGTAGAACGTTTGGATGGTGTGTGTAAGACTTTAATTCAATTAGGACTGGGATAGGAGCCTCTAAACTTTGAAGCGCACTCTCTGCTGCCTTTGTCAAAACTTTAGCTAGGAACGCTGATTTTCCTGCTCCTGGTTTACCAGTAATTAGAAATTTTTCATTGATATATTCATGCAAAAGCGATTTCAAGGCGTCCAGAATTGCCAGCGTGATTTCTTTACTAAGAGTAGGAGCCTTCTCCCGAAAATCATCAAATCCATTAATGGTAATACCAATACTTCTGCAAGCTCTAATTAAATCTTCCTTAAATTCCTTTGATTTTTTCTCATAACCACAGGACTTGGCAGCAGCCTCAATGCCATAGGAGCATTTTGACTTCGCACAGGTAATCGGATCGGGGAGATGCCTGGCCATTTTCACAGTTAGATCAAACTCATGCCAGGTTGATTCATTAATCTCATCCAAAAAATTGGTAGAACCTTCCCACCAGAGGCGAAATTTATTCTTAATAGCTTCCAGATAGCCTATTTCTTCC
>CAZGHV010000133.1:0-3085 GCA_964525705.1 uncultured Candidatus Saccharibacteria bacterium
TCGAGGCGATCGCACGTCAAGAACTTAAAAACTCCTCAACCTCTTGATTCCTAACAGTCGTGGTCAGCGGCGGTGAAAAAATAGGCTGTAAACAAGAGATCTCTGCGCCGTCCGCTGCACCAACGGGTTAGGCTGGGCAAAGCTGGACTGGGCAAATTGCGGGAAAGCTCGATCGAAACACCACGAACTAAGAGGCTATTTATAAAGTCGTCATCAGTCGTCAGACGGCGCAGCATCAGGCGGGTCCACCATATAAATATCGTTAAGAGGTTCCAGGAAAGTACGTTTGACCATGAGTAACAAAGAGACTGAAGCCATCGGAAAAGACTACAGCCGGTTGATCCTCAGCGTGAAAGCGATGGTTCTGATCCAGGTTGAGAAAACGAGGGCGATCGCTCACCAAGCAAAGACCGTCCACCGGAAAAAACCAGCTACAGTGTTCAGCAATCATCTGATACACCTGCCAGCGGGAGGGATAGGCACGCCGTTTACCTGAAAAGGAGAGTTGAAGAACATCTAGTTTGTCTTGACCATCATTACAGCCCAGGATAGAGAAACAAAAATCGAACAAACTCCCATCCAGAGACCACTCCATCCCATTCAGATCCCCCAGGGGTTCTGTATCCATCCACTGCCGCAGTTCTCGTAACTCCCCTAGATCTTCACAGGTTTCCAGTTGATCCCAGAGGTGAGTCCAGAGCCTGGACTGGTAAGGAAAACAGATCTGGCGATGCAGGGACAGACTTAGCTCCTGTTGCAGCTGAGTTTTTAATTGGTTCCATAAATACTGAGATATTTTTTGTTCCAGCAACTTCCCCACTTCATGATTGATCTGAGCGTAGGCATCGTCCTGCGGGGCAATGGAGCGCAACGCCGCATAGGGACTGGGAAAAAATCGGATTTCTGGTTGCTGGCGAGCGATCGTTGCATAGGCAGCATAAATCGCCTCAGTTGCTAGATCCAGATCCAGGGGTTCTGTTGTAAACGCTAGCTGCTGCCACTTCTGGCGATAGACCGGGATTACCGATTCTTGCTTAGGGGTGAGGGATTGAATCATGACTAACAACGTCTGCATTTTCAGGGTTTCTCAGTTAATTCTTAGTCATCACTCCAAATTTTCATAGGGGTTTAGCACTATTAGGACGGCGATCAAACTCAATACGAATATTGCCCTGTATGTGCTTCATAGCCAGAACATTACCCATGTCAAGATAGTCGATCTTTAACGTTTGGTTTCCCTGCCAGATCAGGGTCAACTGATTAGTCTCAGCAACAAAGACGGTATCTGGCTGGTTAGTTAGTGGTGTATTGGTAGGAAGAATAGCTACCTGTACAGCCTGAATAATCGGTTTATTGCAATTTCCAAAGAAGGCAATGGCTGTCCATTGACGATCGGGAGAGATGGATTCTTTGAATACCTCGTTCTGGCAGTAGGGTTGATAGCGAATACTCACATCTCCAACCTTTTTTTCGACTCGATAACGGCCAGTTTTTGGGGCTTTGATCAGAATTTGTCGATTGTCATCCCACTGCACGGATGGATTTTGCACATAGCTACTAAAGGCGTTCCCTGATTCGTTGGGAAGTTGAGCATTCCTGGGTAGAACCGAAATCTGGTAACTGTAGTTAGTTGTTGCTCCACAGTTGCGTTCAAACAGCACCGCTTTTTGGTTTCCATCCGGTGAGAGGGTCTCTTTCAGAAGCCGATTTTCACAAAGGGGAGGGAACCCGCAGCCACCCAATCTCAAGGGAACAACAAGTAGGATGGCGAGATGTTTAATCCTGTGAACAGTCATGGCAGGTTTTGAGACATTAATCGGTACCACAACGCTGAGTACGATTCTAGGGTGACCCCTTGAACGGCACCAGTGCGGCGACCATAGATTGAAGCAACAGCTCAAACACTCCTCAACCTGTCCTGAAAATCTGTATAGCCAACTACTTTTTAACGTGCGCTCACCCTGATCGGTGTTAGAGACTGGTTTACTTAAAGCACATGGTCATGCGCCACACTACAACCCGATCATCAGTAACCCATCCATTAAGGAAATCCTTGGTGACCAGCCTAATACCCGATTCATCTTTTCATTGTTGGCACACTGGTTAACAATTTCCAAATATTTCACACCTTTCTTCACCTCATCATACCTAGCTCCAGGCTCATAAATTTTGATTATAGCTTCGATTACGTCCCTGACTCGATACTCTTTACCACTACTAATATTGAAAGCTTCACCAACAACATCTGGTTTCCGATCTAGTAACGCTTTAGCCACCAAAATAACACCTTCGACAACATCTAAGATGTGAATAAAATCTCTTGTGTACTCGGCGCCACTTGTCGTCAAACGCAACTCAGGCGCTAGACCAGTTTTTAATCGCTCTACAGTCCGAGGTATCAAGCGTGAAGTATTTCTATCCATACCTCCATAGATGTTAGAAAAACGCACAATACTAATTGGAAGCTGATAAGTTAGGTAGTATGACTGAGCTATTAAATCAGCACAAACCTTCGATGTCTCATAAATATTCTTAGCTAGTAAAGGCTCATTTTCAAAATAGGGTTCATCCTGAGTCGCATCACGCGCATATACTTTATCCGTTGTACTTAAGATAAAGCTGCATGAACCAGATCTCCGTCTTATGGCTTCTAACAAAATGTAAACAGCGCGTATATTACTTTCACAAGTTTGGAAGGGATTCTCAAAACACCATCCCTCAACTGCAACACCTGCCAAATGAATTACTAAATCTATCCTTGTGGACAAAATCTTACCAACTACCTCATTATCAGGTATATCCAAAGGACTGATGAGAAACTCATCAGTGTAGGAATGAATAGGAGTGATAATATCAGTCCCAATCAAATAAATATGAGGATAATCTAACTTGATCTTTCTACAAAGTTCTGAGGCAACATATCCCCCTGCTCCAGTGATAAGCCATACTTCTTGATTTACTGACATTTAAGTTATGTCTCCAGAGATCGTCTTTAAATTTATGCAAATAAATGCTCAACCTCTTGAACTCAAACACGGAAGTTAAGCCCTAACGGCCTGGAAGTCAGCGGCGGCAGATCAAGTTG
>CAZGHV010000134.1:0-1507 GCA_964525705.1 uncultured Candidatus Saccharibacteria bacterium
GAGCGGTACTCCGCCAATTTTTCACTGACACTGACTTGATTCAACTGAGTAGTCAAATTGATCCGCAACAGGATAGTGGTCTGGATTACTATCCCTTACCTCAGCAGGGGGAGCGCTTTCCGATCAACGATTCTCAACTCCTGCCGCGCTTGGACCCCCGTCCAGAGGACCCTGTAAAATTTTTGCACGGCTTGTTAGAAAGTCTGGCCCGGATTGAAGCCCAGGGTTACCAACTGCTGGTGGCCAAAGGCGCAACACCCTTGAAGCAGGTGTTCACAGCCGGTGGGGGAGCCCACAATGAAACCTGGATGGCCATCCGCCGCCGGTTCCTGCAGGTTCCTGTGGAGCGATCGCGGCAACCAGAAGCAGCCTATGGTACCGCTCGTTTGGCCGCCGGAACTATCTCGCAACTGTAGACCAAAACTAACTTTAACCTTTCAGCATTGGGCCAGTCGCCACCAATTTTAACTATGGCTGCAAGCTATAGAACACCCTACCGTCTCGATCAAATCGAGTGAACGTTTTTGAACTTAATAGGGTACTCTCTTGGAGGAGTGCATTTTTTGCTTAAATTTTCCAACTCAGCATCGATCCAACAACTTTTTTTTCATTAAGATATTCCTGTGTCCAGCAAACTAATGGCTCAACCAATATTCATTTTGGGGTCCCCTCGCTCCTTTACCTCAATTGTTTCCGGGATGCTTGGTCAACATCCTGAAGCTTATGGCGTCCCCGAATTGAATTTGTTCGTGACCAATACTGTTGAAGAGATGCTGCTGCGGTTTAAGGGAATTCGCCAGTTTCAGTTGCACGGCGTCCTCCGCATGATTGCTCAACTGTATGCCGGTGAACAGACATTATTAGCCGTAGAAATGGCTTACCGTTGGTTATTTTACCGCTTGCATCGTACTACCGCAGAGATTTTTACCGAAGTATGTGATAAAGTTGCACCTCTTCACATCATCGATAAAAGTCCTGCCTATCCTACTAATCCGGAAGTTTTGAAGCGCATCTATGAAAACTTCCCCGATGCTTACTACCTGCACCTGGTTCGCCATCCCCGAACCCAGGGCCAATCCATGATGAAACTTGACCACGGGATTCTAGCAATTTTTGGTAATTCCATCGACTATACGACGAATCCCCCAGTTGTTGATCCCCAATTCCTCTGGTACAGAATGCAGCGCGATACCCTGGAGTTTCTGCAAACGGTTCCTCAGGAACAGCAAATGTGTCTCCGGGGTGAAGATGTTCTCAGTGAACCAAGTGTTTATTTTCGCAAAATTTGCGAATGGCTCCAGTTAAGCTGGAACGAAAGCGTCCTGGAAAGTATATTGCGCCCTCAGGACTCACCCTATGCCTGTATTGGTCCCTATGGTGCTCACATGGGCAATGACATTAACTTTCTCCGATCTCCTGCTTATCGTTACCAAAAAATCCATCCGAGTACACTCGAAGGTCCACTGCCATGGCGTCCTGACCAACTAGGTTTTTTACCAGAAGTCAT
>CAZGHV010000134.1:1517-3054 GCA_964525705.1 uncultured Candidatus Saccharibacteria bacterium
TATGAGTAAGTAACTGACTGTTGGCCTGAAAGAACACCGTATAATTTATTTCATCATTATTGTGACAATGCCTCTACTTTTGGTTTCCAGGTGCTTAGATTTGAGAAAACTTTCAGCTTGCTTACTTTGTTTTAGATAAGCATCCCAGAAAGCTGTACTCGCAACGCGAATATAAGTCCGAATCTGATTGGCATTTCTACCTTCATCACCGCGATCGCCATAGGAGGAATGTTTAGCCCCTACAAGTAGAACATGATATTTGTCACCCGGAGGCATATACTGAAAAGGCTCTAAGCGCCAGGCTGGTGATATGCCATCGAGATTGCCAAAATCCTCAGTTCCACTCATTGTCATCACCGGGGATTTGATTTGGGCCCAGGAGCCTGCACTTAACCCCAGTCCTAAGCCTTTCTGGTCTGAATGCGTTGTACCCTGAGGTGAAATAGCGAGGAATGCTTTAACGCGATCGTCACGAAAGCTAGCCCAACGGCTCCAGGGAGTGGTTACAAGGGTTCCTGCTACCAGCATCGCTGTCTGAGCCCCATAGGAATGACCGGCAACACCAACCAGGGAGGTATTCAGCTTATTCTCCAGTACAGGCTTTCGCTGTTGCAAATTATTCAAAGAGTCAATTATGAATGAGATATCTTGTGTGCGAATCTGCCAATGATATGGATCACTGGCAGTCTCTCGGATCGCTTCAAAACCACCTAATTTCAAAACGGATGTGTCACTGCCAACATGAGTTGGATGAATCGAAACATAACCTTTACTGGCCCAGAACTCTCCTAAATGCGAGAAACCCTCTTTGGAACCGCCTGCACCATGAGAAAATATAATTACAGGACACGAAGAAGCCTCTTTGGGGTAGTAAACTTTAAGAGGGACTTCGCGCTTTCGTCGTCGATCAATCAGTATAATGTCGTCTAAAGTTGCTACAGAGTAAGATGCATCCTCTTGCCTCCGGGAAACTGGATTTTCGCTAGGAGAATTTTGAAACCGTCTTAATCTTCTGTTATTCATGGATTTAAGTGCGTTAGTTAGTAAGGATAGAGGGTAAGACTGCATTAATACGTTAGCAGAAAGCAACTAAGAGGGAATTTACAAGGACGAATGCTATGCACTCCATGCGGTCTTGTTATACAACTACTTCTGAGTGCGATCGCAACGCTAACATAAATTTACTAAAAAATTCACCAAAGAAGAGGAAATATTTAAACTAGCCGTGTCTTACACTCGTATCTTAGTCAATTCCTGAAACACTTGACATCCAAAATTATATCAAGAACGGGAGAATTTCAAAATGAGTCAGATGGATAAGGGTTCTAGTGAGAAACAGCAGAATATCTTAAGAAGGCTGAAGAGCCGCTACGGCACTACTCCAACAGACTCTGAGCAGGTTTCGAGTAGTCGAAGTGGTAACCAACGAATTGTGGAGCGGGGAGCCTTAATCAAGTTATTGAGGCAAAGAGATGAACTGGTGCCAGATGACACAGAAGCCGATGCCTCTGAAACCAAAGACCAGAGTGCCATAACC
>CAZGHV010000135.1:0-3050 GCA_964525705.1 uncultured Candidatus Saccharibacteria bacterium
ATGAGGAGCAATCCAAATAATGAAAATAGTTTCCCAAATTTACCCATACTAAAATATAATAACTACTTCTCAAGCAAATAAAAAGTCCCCCTCAAAGCAATGCTTGGGAGGGGGACCATAAAACTGAGCCTAAATATACCCGACGCTGGTTGCTTCTGCTTGCCAAGCGTTCAGCTGAGCTTGCGTCAAGCCGACAGCTTGTTGGTAGACGCTATCTAGTAAGGATGCTGCAAAGACTCTAGATTCGCCTGGTTGAACATAAACTGGATTGCTGGCGTTTGTGAGCGTTACCTCCATAAATAGTCTTTGTGCAGTTGAAAGGGATAGACCTCTATCTGCTAAATAACTGTACATAGCTCTTCTTGCCATCCAGCTTACTGAATCTCCAGTTCCTGCTACTTGGGTGTATGAATCTGGGAGACTATTGCTAGAATCATCTGTGTTTGGAGATTCATCGCTAGCGTCTTCATCTGCAGCATCTTCTCCATCGGTATCATCTGCGGATTGAGAAGACTCGGTGGTAGTGTCTGCAGAAGTGGCAGTTTCAGTTGTGGTGTCGCCATCTGCACCGTCGCTTGAGTCTGTGCTATCGGTTTCAGAGCTTCCATCCTCTGTACTTTCAGCTGCTGCTGAAGTCTCTGAGTTCTCACCTGTATCCTCACCAGTGGTATTCCCGCCTGTAAGGATGAGAGCTAGCAGTATGACTGCTAGTAGTACAAGCACTCCAGCTCCCAGGAGGATAGCTATGAGTCTGATGCGATCCCCAGTGTTTGTTTTGGGGAGGGTACCAGTTTGCTGAGCAGGTTTTAATGCAGACTGCTCTGCAGCTACTGTGGGCTGCTTGCTGCCGTTGGGCTGTGGCTTATTTGATTTGCCGTTTTTAGCCATAGTTTTTCTGCCTATATCTCGTAATACGAGTTTGGGCATAGATAATAAATAATGTTATGTCGACTGCAATCTGAGATTGACTGTCAACGTGTGTTTGGGCAGATAGATGAAATTTTAAAAACTTTGCAAACTGTGGGGCAGGTAACAGCAACAGTATACACATATTTTCCGCCAAAATACAAACAAATACCAAGATCCCGAAATGCCTTTGTGAAACAGGCTATCCCAGTTATATAGTGGTATATATAGCAAAGATTGCATTTTCGGATGCTTTGTGTATATACTGTAAATGTGCTCGTAACCTCGGACCCACTACAAGTATTGCAGAAGGACCTGCGTTTGGTTTTGCAACAATTGCAATCACGCAATTATAGCTTACGTTTTGAAGAGGCGCATCGTGAAACTATTTTGGAATCCATAGACGACGGTATAATAGTTACTGACGCGCACTTATCTGTCCGCTATGCAAACCGCAGATTGTGGGGAATGCTTCAGACTCATCCTCTAGGTTGGGATGGGCAGCATATTTCTGTTTTTCATGATTATATAAAGCAAAACTCGAATGATTTGGGTGCACCAGGTTTTGATGATATCTATACCGCAGTAATTGGTGATGCAGCTTTGCCCCCAAAGGACTGTGAGGTGGAGTGGATAAAGTCTGGCTCGCGTTATGTCCGCATCTATACGGGCCCAATTTATTCTCTGCGTAGTGAAGGTAAGGAGTGTCTGGGTAGAGTATGGAAACTGGAGGACATCACTCACCATCGAGAACTAGAGCAAGCCCGTTCAGAGATCCTTTCGCTGGCGACACATCAGTTGCGAACACCATTAACAGCGATGTGGGGATACTTGAAAATGATTGAGGGCGGAGATTATGGAGAGTTGCCGGCAGAATTGCAACGTGCGCTAGGGGTGGTAGCTAGTTCTACTGAGAAAATGCGTCAGTTAATCAATGAGCTGCTGGATATAAGCCATGTGGAATCTGGTACTCGGCAACTAACAAAGGAGAACTTTGATTTGGTAGCAAGCGTCGGGCGGGTAATCGCTGAAGTGGAGCCTATTATAAGGGATAAAAACCTAGAGGTGAAGCTAGTGTCTGTATTGCCGGAAATTATGGTGAATGCAGATCAACTATTGATTGAAGAGATGATGAAGAATCTGCTTACCAATGCCATAAAGTATAGCTATGAAGGCAAGAGGATTGTAGTCGGAATCTCATTTAGTGACGGAGATCATCTCGCACTAAGTGTTCATGATCAAGGGATCGGCATCCCCAAATCTCAGCAAGTACGTCTATTTGAAAAATTCTTTCGAGCGGATAATGCACGTAAGTTGCCCATTGAAGGCACAGGTCTGGGGCTTTACTTTGTGAAGAAATGTGCACAATTGATGAATGCTAGTATCGGATTTAAGTCTATAGAGAAGGTGGGTAGTGAATTCTGGGTTAAGTTTCCAATCGAAAACTTATTGATAAATCATAATTAGTCATAATTAATTTTAAGAAACTGTATTATGCGAAATAAACTGATTTTGTCATCTGGCTTCATAGTTGCTGCAATCATGCTAGCTGTTTCTGGTATGAATCATTTGGGAACCAGTGTGGGAGCTACAAGCCCGGGATATGGCCCAGGGCTAAGTATTATTAAGTCTGCAGATAAAGCGGTTGTGGAGTCTGATTACGGTGATGACTATCTCACATACTACATCACGGTGCGTAACGACAATGAGTGCTCTGTGCCTTTTAGCTCAATGCTAGTTTTTGATAGATCTGGAAGCATGAAGGATGATAGTAGCAATCCTCCTCAGCCAATCACGGATGCCAAAAATGCAGTATATAGCTTTTTGGATAATCTTGATCCAGCAAAAGATTTGGCTGGCTTGGTAAGTTATGCGGATGAAGCTAGACTTGACGTTGAATTGACTAGTGATTTAGCAAGGATTCGTTCCAAGATTGCAGATTTGTCTCCATTTGGATATACAAATATTCCTCAAGCAATCCAGTTATCCACAGACCAGATGCGTGCGGGAACTACAAATCCTGTGATCATTTTGTTGTCCGATGGTAGAGCAAACAGACCCTTCCCCGAGGAGCTTGCCCCAGAACTGTCTGTAGAGAAATCCACAGCTGCAAAACTGATGGGTATTCGAGTAGTAACTATAGC
>CAZGHV010000136.1:0-3015 GCA_964525705.1 uncultured Candidatus Saccharibacteria bacterium
CCCCGGTTCTTCGGATGTTCTGTTTAATTGAGTCGAGCTACTTAGTGTTTGGCTAATTCGTTATTGTGCTTGGTATCGGTGACGCAGATTTCAACGGTGCGATGAACATCAGCTTTTTCACTGTTGATATTAACCACACCTGCTGCTGAAGTGCTTGCTAGGCGGTGACTCGTTCACTACGTATTGATCACCACCCAGCTCATTAATAATGAGATAAGAGGTTGATGCTCCTAAATAGGGTACCCAAGTTCAAGTAGACTGAGAGCATCAGTGGAGGAAGACTGGTTCACGTCACCCAAGTCCAGCCTACACTGGACCCAGTCTTGTTGATCAGCTATACGAGACCTTAGGTGTTTCACTAGACTAGCCCACAATTTCAGGTTGCCCAACTTAGAAACTGCTTTAATCTCAACAATTTCGTGTACCTCTAGCAACACGGGTTGAGCAAGTTGTATGTAATAGGGTGATCGGAGTTCAGCCGTAAAGCTAATAGAATAGCTTTTGGCATTGCACACATTATCTGCATGGCTAGTGATGTTTACAATGGCCGTCACTTGTGAGGCTCCCAGAGGTTTCTTTGTTGTTATGTTCCGTAGTTGGTTTGGAAATATGCGTGTATTGTTGCACTGTGCATTCAACGCTTGATCAGAAAAACATACCAAAGCGTAATGGTTCTCCTTCTTCCTATTAGAAGGTAAAAATGCGCGACTTGTGATAAAGCAGTGAACTGGCAACTCTCGTACTTGACCTTGTGTATCAATCCATGCGGTTATCCCCCAAGGATTGGCCAATTCCCCAAAAGAAATATCCACCGCCTAACTGCCGCTCCCATTCTTTTCTTTGAATAATTGCTGCCAACTCTTCGCCCGCCTCAGGGCCTATTTTAGTCCAGCAGAACGTTGTTGGCAGTTCGTTCGTTATCATTGACATCCCATATACTTAGTTCGCACCACAATATTATATTTTGAGCTTTAATTCGGTGCTATAGTGGCTAGAATAGAAGATTAACAGCCTTGTAGTCATTAGTACATTGCACGAGTCGCCACTTTGCCACTCATGATGATTAGAAAGTAACTTTGAAGTGCCAAACAAAAAAAGATGACACAGCAGGATATTCACTACACTACACCTAATTGCCAGATTGAAACGATCTTTGGATCACTGGAGTCTGCTGGATTTCCCTATGATTTACAAAAAATGTTGTTGCCTGAGTGGGTAACGCCGGAAGTACTATCAGATGCCGCAGCAGCGTCAGAAATTGCAACCATACTTGCCAAGCGCTTGGGCCTGCGTGCAAGTCCGCTTTTTACTGCTAGCCCCCGAGTTGAATCATTGCGGCGGCGCGATATCAAGTACAAGCGCTCAATTCCGAATCGATCAAAAAACTTGACGGCGGCGACATCCGTTGCTGTTAGTGTTGCGGAATCTGTTGCAGCGGCTTGCCGAGTAGACTTCAAGCCGCTTGTCAAGCGTGCTGATGCTTTTCGTAAAGAGGTGCTTAGTTCTTTTCCAGGTAAATGGCTGGGGTTGAGAAATTTGTTAATGGCTTGCTGGTCGCATGGTTTACCTGTGGTTTATCTGGCAGAGCTTGGTCAAGGTGTGGCGAAAATGGATGGCACGGTAGTATACACGGAAAGTCGGCCAGTCATCATTCTGTCAAAGGCATCACCACTTTGGGCATGGCAACTTTTTATTTTGGCACATGAGGTCGCTCATATCGCACTTGGGCATGTAGTTCCTGGCGCAGTGCTGGTCGATGAGGAATTGAGTAAAAGTTCTTATGTTCTGAAAGATAACGACTCAGAAGAACAGGCAGCGGATATGTTTGCGATCGAGCTGCTGAATGGCAGAAAAAGTGCGACTTACACGGCTCTAGAAAATCGAATCAACAGTACAGAACTGGCAGCTACAGCTCTGAGGTTAGGTAAAGCGCAACAAGTTGACCCTGGACACATTGCCTTGAACTTTGCCCATTCTTCTAGAAGATGGGATATTGGTATTGATGCGGTAAAGAAATTGCAGGAAGGTTCTCCTCCTGCATTGGATTTGATCAATGAAGCGATGTGGAGGGGTATCGACCCTGAAGCGCTGCCAATGGACACCGTTGAGTTTTTAAGTAGGGTTACTGGTTCACATCTTGAGTAAAGTGACCTATGGGTCAGCAGATTTTGTTTGATAACGATGCCTTGCTCAAACTTGCGCGTTACGGGTTACTTGATGAGGCTATAGCCCTGTTTGGATGTACTTCTGCCGATGTGAGTGTGCTTGCAACTGCAAAATACTATCTCTTGCCTGCTAGAAATCGCTTGCGATTTTGTGAAGATGAAGAAAGTGCCGCTAAGCTGGAATCATTCCTTGGAGCCTCTAAACGATTAGATGCTCAAGCAGCCGACCCAGATCTATTAGACTCTCTGACTATTATTGAAAATATTGATGCTGGAGAGGCATTACTCCTTGCAGTAGGAGCTACGAACAGGGATACACTCGTAATTACGGGTGACAAGCGCTCTCTAGCAGCACTGTGCTCTCATGATTCTGTTGTTCACGTCTCTAGTGCATTAGCAGGTCGTGTGGTCTCAATGGAGGTATTGTTCTTGTATCTAATTGAGCATCACTTTACCCACATTCAGGAGTGTGTAAGATCCAAACCAGACGTAGACACAGCACTTAGAATGGTGTTTGGTATATCAGTCGATGCTGATCTTGATTCAGTACGTGAAGGTCTCACTTCATATATTAAACATTTGCAAAATATGACTGGAATTTTGCTTTATTCGCTACCTAGCTCTTAAGAAGTACGGCATAGGGTGATTTTACACGGGCAAAAAGTTCAATGGAGATAGTTTTTTTGTCGTGAGTAACTGATGATTGTTGAGGTATGCGGAGCAAGCATCCTTTGTCAACTTGACCTATCAAATATTGGTCACTCCTGCGCCCATGACTAGGGCCAACTCCAACTTGGTATTCACTTAGATCTAAGGGAAATTTATCTATCATCCTAAGTTCATCTAGAAC
>CAZGHV010000137.1:0-3010 GCA_964525705.1 uncultured Candidatus Saccharibacteria bacterium
TAGCTAAAGCTTTCGAGCTTAGCGTTGTTTTTTGTTCCGTTGCTAAGACAACCCCCTCTACTGCCGCGCCAGAAACAGTTCTTGGCTCCAGGTGCGGTCTATCTGCCCGGTTGGCTCTCCCTGGAAGAACAAGTTCATCTACTGGACCATTGCCGCCACTGGGCCAAAGCTCCTGCTGGGTTGTATCAGCCGCAATTGAAGGATGGCAGGCAGATGAGTGTTCAGGTGGTCTGTCTGGGCTGGCATTTTGTCCCCTGGTATCCCTATCACTACAGCCGCCTTCGGGTAGACGTGGATAGTCTTCCCTGCCAACCTTTCCCTGAAGAACTACAATCCCTAGCTCAGAGAGCCTTGAGGGAGACGCTGCCTCAGTACTCAACGCGAATCATGGATGTGGCGATTGTTAATTTCTATGCAGAAACAGCAAAGTTGGGGCTGCATCAGGACCGGAGTGAAGCTCAGCAGATACTCCGGGAGGGTTCACCCATTATTAGCCTTTCTCTAGGAAATACTTGTCTGTTTCGCTGGGGAAATCCTGAGAGTCGAACTGGACCCTACCAGGATATCGAGCTACGGAGCGGAGATTTGTTCGTATTTGGAGGTGAATCTCGACTGGCTTTTCATGGCGTGTTGAAGGTTTTACCGGGAACTGCTCCTGCCGGGTTGGGAATCAAGACGGGGCGGCTGAACATCACGCTTCGAGAAACGGGGTTCCAATAATCCAAACTTGCTCCAGGGATAGGAAGCATGGATAGAAAATTACTGGCTCTGGAATTAGCGGCGATCGCTGACGCTCTCTGGAGCAGTGAACCAATCGCTCAAAGAGCTGAAAGGAGAACGGCGGTGTTGAGTCCAGAAGCCCAACGTCAGCTCAGACTCTTGCATATCGGATGAGCGATCGCGCTGGAGGCCACTTTCTAGCTTCTTTTATGCTATTACGTCATAGCTACATAGCTTAATTTAGCCTTTTAGACATGTAGCTATTGTATCTAGTAGCTTGTTAGTCGTGCTAAATCTCGACGAAGTTGTCCTGCTCGATCGCGTTCCTTTTTTCTTCTTCTTGCTTCCTCAAATATTTTTTGCTTCAGTTCTGGGTCTTGTTCTGCCAAGGAATACGCTGCCTCAAAAAAAGTCTCCAAAGTAATCTTTGCTCTTTTAAAGTCTTGTTCAGCCTTTTCTAAAACTGCTTCATCAACACGGATATTGGAGCGACGGGCAATTACAGGAAGAGTATTCAGCTCAGCTTCGATAACACTCACAAGATCTGTTCCATGATTAATTTTTTCTTTAGAAGCTAGATCAATTGACGAGTTTTCTTCTACAACGGGGGTTTTAGTAAAATCAGGGGTCGTTGATTTAACAAGGGAAGTGTCCCTTTCAGGTACAGTTTTTCGATTTCGCCTTTGTCTTAAAAAATCTAGAGTATTTTCTTCTGATTCCCCGTTCATTTTCTCTTAACCTCTAATCGTTCACTAAGTTTATTTGCTAGAACCTCAAAGGGGTACTCCAGTTCTGGGTGGCCAAGATCTGATAAGGTTTTTCCCTGATTAATTGCACGTTTATACTGTTCAGATTCACGTATTGAAGGAAGGATACGATCTTTACCTACTTCCTCAGCCATTGCTTCTATTGCCATTCGACTTTCTTGGGTTTGGTTATAACCCACCCATTTATCTCTAAATGGATAAACTCCGACAAACTCTGCACCCAAGGCACCATTTTCTTGAACTTCAGTAATTAGATCCAAACTGCGAACAAGAGAACCATATCCTTTGATAACTGCCTCAGCAGGAACAACAATTGCTTCGGCGGCACCAATAATCGTAAGGGCTAGCTGCGATCTCTGTGGAGGAGAGTCAATGATGCAAATATCAAAACCCTTAGGTACATTAACTAGTCGTTGACGTAATAGGGTTGCACCAAAACCGCTGTTGGATAAATATTCTTGTACCTTATTCAAGCCATCATCTGCGGGGATCAAAAATAAATTTTTATTTTGAGTTGGATATATTGCATCTTCAACTGGAGCTGTCTTCTGAATGACTTCTGTTAGGGTTGGTTCATTTTTTTGCACCTCGTGTCTTAGATATGTAGTGAGGTTAGCTTGCGGATCTCCATCAATCATCAATACGTTGTATCCCCTTTGTTCTAAATACTTGCCCATTAATAGCGAAATTGTCGTTTTGCCCTGCCCTCCAGACAAGGATATAAAAGCTAACCTTAGCATTTATTTAATACCTTTATAACGCAAAAGCTAAATTAGATTAGTTCGTAAATTAGCATACTAGTAAAAGCGTGTTTAGTCAATAGCTACATTTAGACATAGCTATATTTAGCTATTGCTACATCATTTCAAGGCATAATTGATATAAGCAGCATGTTGGTCACCCTAAGGAGGATCGGATTGAGCAGGACGGCAGAGTAATCCGTAGCGTTTCCGCCAAACCGGGGACAATTCTTACAGGCGCATCTATGGGAACAGGGCTAGCACACAGCCAATAATGAGGAGCATTAAATCTTGCACAGTATATATAAGTCACTTCTCATGATTAATTTGAAAAAGAATATCAAATCTAACTTCCTGTGGAGAACACTAAAGTTCTTCCTTAAGTTCCTAAACTTCGGTTGACAACGAGAAAGGAACAAATAAAAATCAAAACACGTTAAAATCGTTTCAGATTAAATTAGTGTAATACTTACTTGAACTACAAGATGAAGCAAATTTCTACAAGTATTCATGTGTAATACATGCTAGAAATCAATTTTTAGAGAAAAAAGTATACGTAACGTAGAAAGGGAAGGGGAAGTCAAAGCTCTTAATAGAAAGTACAAGCAGATGAAAATTCTAGTGTTTAGTTGGGAATAATAAGATAAGCATTTATTGACAACACTCTCTCGTTAATAGATGTCTTAGAAGTCTCATGGTTAAACAGGAGATAGATAGAGCTTTTCTTGTTTAAATTTAAAAATAAGGGCCAGGGTAATTGTTGTGTTACGTGCAGTATTTGAC
>CAZGHV010000138.1:0-2994 GCA_964525705.1 uncultured Candidatus Saccharibacteria bacterium
GCAGACACCAACTGCATGATCTTATCATTCACATAAGTAACTGCAGTCGTAACTCTGTTTCTTTTTATCGGGTCTGGATATAAATTCTGTACAATAGGGCTAATTCCAGCATCTGGAACACTGCGCATAGCGAGCATCGGATTTTTTGAGGCAGTAATAGTGTTTATTGCCGTGGCCATATCCGCTACCAGCTTGTCCAGTTTTGTCTGCAACTGCGTTCCCGATATTTGCCCATTATAAATTGCTGGATACCCATCTGCTCTATAGAATGCAAAATCATTACTGCCAATGAGCATAAATACCAAATCCACATCACTCGCTGCTACTTGTTGCGCCAGCCCAGTATGCTGGCCCTGTGTAATTAAATCAACCCCAGTGGCTCCTGTACGTGACCAATTGCGTTCGTAACCAGAGCGACGCACATCGTTTTTAGAGCCCCAAGGTCCAGCATCATAATCACGGAACCGAACTAGCAGTTCCAGCCAATTGAAAGTGGTATTTCGGTAGCTACCTCCACGATTATCATCTACTCGATACTCGTCTGTGCTACTATCACCCACTGCGCCAATACGCTGCACCTCTGCCCCAACTTTTACAGGAGGAATTCCCAACAGAAAAACAGATATCGCAAGAAAGCTGACCAGGTTTTTGAACCTCATTGGCAGGCTGCCTTCAAAAGCAGCTATAAAAATACCGCGACTTTTTCATTATATAGCCATCCCCTGCAGGAGGCAACCATGCTGTATCAGCTTATTGGCTGCTGGAAGAAAGCACTGTTAAAAGGTACTTTCTGAAGACAGAGTAGGGCGTTAAAAAAGCTGATCTGGGATTCCTAGTAGTGCTATTTGTTGTAAATAAAGATTATCATCAGGATTCCTAACAAAGCCCCAATCTGTGTCACCATCTGGGAACTCTCTCATAACGGTAAAGCATTTCTGAGCAAATACTTAAATTCTATACCTGCTAATAAACTAAAGTCTTTTCTTTCCAAACTTCACTATTTCCTTCTCCCAATGTTTCAATTATTTCCCTACGCATTTCAAGGCCAAATTTGAATGTGTGGTTAACTTTATCAACGAACCACTTCACAAAACTAGGATTATTTAGCAGAGACAACATTCCGTCCGAAAGCAGAAATACGTGGTCACCAGAATGCAATTCCAGCTCATGAACCTGAAAAAACTTTTCTGCCTCGGTCTCTCCAGTAAAACAACCCCAGCCAATTGGTTTCCCATTTTCATCCTGCACATCGGGGTTGTTACGTAATACATTGCACCAAACTGGCTCCCATAAAGAAGCTTTAAGCAAAGCAGCAATGAGTTCCGCTGGCATCTCTTTAAAGTATTTTTGCTCTTTGGTAACTTTTTCTACGTATCTACCAGATTTAGCTATTCGATAATTGAACGGCGCCACGTTCTGAAAATCATCACCCCGCAACACAAAAACATAACAGTCCTCCAGCCCTCCGTAGATCAGCTTATTGTCCTCCTGCACTGCAACCACCCCCACAGTTTCCGCAACATCATATGTCAACCAATCCTTATGCTCTCTGCCTAGTGCCAAATTAAGCTCTGCGATCGCCTGATTTGCAGTCTTCAAAGCCTGCAAAACTGATTGCTTGGAGATCTTCTCAATCTGCCCCAATGAGCCCACTACGCTGTTACAAAAGAGCTGAGCAGCATCAAACCCAGAATCATCTTGAGGATAACGGCGTAGAGAAGAGCGGAGTAGTTCACGCAACGGTGAATCGGCAACTGCAGCTATCTTCAATTTTTCATTGATAGCATATGCATCTCCTGACCTAGTAAAAGCAGCTTCGCCAGATGCATTTTCATGGTAGACAAACACCTGTTCACTTAACCAAACAGTATGAGTATATCACCTATCATACAGCGATGCGAAAGCATATTTTTAACTCCAGCTCTGGTACCCATTTCCAATAAATGTCAGCCTTTATTAATTGGTCGCTCTGTTTATAAGTCGCGAAAGCGTATTGGTTGCCTTAGTACTGTCTTCATTCTTCAGGAACAGTTTTTCTTGAATCTGAAAGATAGCTCTCATGATGAAGACTATTTTCAGTATAACTTTCTCTTACATATAATCCTTCATCTTCTGGATTGCTTCTGATTCTGTTCCACAAGGCCCAATATGCAGGATTTGAATACACAAGCCCTCATCAATAGTTTCAAATTTTATTTCCTTGATTAAGGCTAGTCTTTTCCTTTTAATAAATTCTTCTTTTGCATTTTTGAAGATCTCAGATGTTACATAGTCAGGAATACGAATAAGGAGTTTCCAATACCAATCCGAACTAGGAAATTTCATGGCAGGCTGGCTAGACTTTGCCCACGATAAGCCTTCTAATTTGGGAACCCCGAAATCTTCATCTTGCTTCTTGTAGATTTTTTTACACATAGGCAATTTGATATAAAGCCTCAACAGTTTCTATAAATACTTCACCAGCTGGGTGCCAGGTATCAGGTAAATTGGACACATATTCTAGGAGTTGCATAAAATAACTTTTTAAGTTTGTGGACAAATGAAAGGACAAATAGCCTCGGTCGGACTTCCAGTCCTCATTACCCATATTTCACATATGAAAATCATCATTCAGCTACCCGACTTACTGATAAGCGCTGAGAGCATTTTCGATATCCAGGTTAATTGAGAGTAGCGTAAATTATATTCCTCTGGTTCAATAACTCCTTGGAGTTTTAATAACCTGAGAATCGCGGCACACTCTTGAGTAGAACCACGTGCAATAGTATAAATTTTTCTTTTCTCTTTACGACTATGTTTGCCTGCATCTTCTGTGATATTTAGAACTATGCTGGAGCTTGCTCTTAAGAGTTGGGCTTTCAACACAATACTGATTCCATTATTTGCTTGTAAGTACTGCGTATCTTCAAAAAAGCTCTCACTGAGTTGATAGACTGGGAACTGCTCAAATGCAAACATACGTCATCTTACTTAGAAAAGATTAAGAAGTTCTTA
>CAZGHV010000139.1:0-2986 GCA_964525705.1 uncultured Candidatus Saccharibacteria bacterium
TATAAATCTACAAACTGTAAAATGTAATGAGGATTCCAAGTGAACCACATGTTTTCGATTACTTGCTTGAACTTTTGGGTTGTAGTGAGTGATGCTGTGGATGTCGTCTCCTCTCCTTCCTCGATCACGAAATCTGCAAGTAGTTCATAAATCTGAGTAATAGCTCTATCAAGCTGTGACTGAGAGTATGCCTCGATATTGATTCTCAGCTTCGATTCCGTATTTGATAGCCGAGCATTAAACCTCCAGCCAGAAAATTCGATCACCAGGCCGTCTGGTTCCGTAATATGTCCATGATGAAATTGTTCACGCAAGCGTTTAAAGATATCTTGGATATTTGAGTTTTCCACAAGCACCAAATTAATCTCTTCACTAGCAAAAAATTTCTCTCTGTATGGGCTTACAATGTGTGAGAGTGACTGGTGCATGCTGGATAAATATTCCAAAACCAGAAGGCACGGAAGCATCCCATTGTCTGCAAGATGGGTATTGCGGAAATAAAAATGTCCACTTGGCTCAATCCCCAAAACTGCATTATACTTCATCATTGCTGCCTTGAGATTGGTGTGTCCAGCAGAAACAGCGACAGGGGTACCTCCAGATGATATAACTTCTTGTTGAATGGCATACACATTCCGGAAATCATGAATTACTGTCTCGCCTGGATATCGCTTCAGCACTATTTTTGCCAGCAACGCTGCCATTATGTGACCAGGAATATATTCTCCTTTCTCATCCACCATGAAGCATCGATCTGCGTCACCATCAAAGGCTATTCCTAGATCTGCACCAGTCGCAAGCACGGCACGTGACAAATCTGTGGTGTTATCTGGGATTGCGGGGTTTGCTTCATGGTGAGGAAACCTGTAGTTGGGCTCAAAATAAAGAGGTTCTACATTTACTTGTGGCAAAAACGAAAATACTTTTTCCACAATCTTACCTGCCATTCCATTGCCGGCATCGATTACTACCTTGAAATTTCCTATAGCTTCGGGAGTGATCATACACAGTAGCAGCTCCACATATTGGTCTGTGTGATTTATAAAATTGCAGGTTGGAGGGGCCTTTTCTGGGATATCGACATTCGCCAAACGTTCTACTGTACTGCGGATCTGAGAGATGTCAACCTGAGATAGTCCTTTCCCCATAAGTTTAATTCCAGCCCAGTCTCCTGGGTTGTGAGATGCCGTGAGCATAATTGCACCATCGTAATTGCATTCTGCTGTGCAGAAATACAACATGTCTGTGGTAGTTTCCCCAAGACAATCGAGGGTTTTCCCCAGATTTGCAGCAGCAGCAGAAAATGCTGGCAGCAGCTCTTGGCTGCCGATGCGCATATCTCTGGCAATCAAATACCTTTCCCCAGGTACAGTCTGAAAGAAAGCTAGGGCAATTAAATAACCAGCAGAGTAATTCAGCTCTTGCGGGAAGATACCTCTTATATCGTATGCTCGAAATATGCTGTTGGGCGGCATTCTGAGATGAGTTTATTTACTGCTAAATTTATCAGGTATTTGAAATTGTCTCAAATAATTAAGTCTCCAAACGAAATAACCTCTTGAGACATTTATTTTGTTTATTAACGCTAGTTCCCTTTGTTTCGAGATAATACGCCAGAATATACCTTGCCAATTAGTAGCCACCAAAGCAAGCATAGACTCGATGATAACAGACCTCCACCCACTAGAAGTGTGGCGCTGCTCAATGTCCAGATATTGCTTAACGAAGCAAAACTACACCCATTTTGATTACATGTCCAGTTAAGATGCCGCACTGGGACCGTTGTAACCAGAGTATTAATAACCTCTGTTCTTGATGCCTGCGGGTGAGAGAGGGCATAATTCAGAGCAGACTGAGCCAGTTCTTTCTCATGTTGTGTTTTTTCTTCTGCAATTGCAGCTAGCTCTTCAAAGCAGTCCGTATTATTGCAATCATTTTCCTTGACCACTTCCCATCCTTTCTCTGCAGCCTGAGTAAGTCCTGCAGTGTAGGTCATAGCCTCTATTTTTTCTTTAGATGGGGGCTGCCAGAGCAAAGTGCCACAAATCATTGCTCCTAGTAGGAAGATGCTTGTAATAACTAACTTTTTGCCTCCCCTAGAAGCTATCCATAGAGAAATAAGTGTAAGGACTAAGAACGATACTGCTGTAGCTATGGGGGGATAGCTGGGATTATTCAGTAGTGGGAATGATACCAAAAAGAATATACCTCCCGATGCCAGAAGGCAAAGCGTAATTATATGCGGGATGCCTATCGGCTTTTGACCCGGCTGTAACATCTATTGTTGACCAAATTTAACTGGTATATTTACCAAGTGTGTAGGCTTATCGTCTTCTACTAGACCAAATATGCTTAACTTACCGCTTTCTGTGGTCGCTATTCCATCCCAGCTAATTTCTTTCTCAAACAACTCTGGCTCTGTTCCGTCACCTGTCAATTCGATCTCACCAGAAAGAAGCTCATTGTCATCGGCATCTTCCAATACGTAGTGTACTTTACCATCTGACATGCCAAAAGCCACACCAGATAACGTTATCTTATCGGCTAAATTCTCGTACTGGCATGGAGTATTAATCACAACCCAGCCATCGCTTGAGGTAGAGTAGCAATTGAGACTGTCTGTGGTGACATCTTTATTTGCAATCTCTGTCTCGAGATCCGAAATCTTGGTCTGTAATTGAAGCTTTTCAGCCTCGATGCTAGCCAACCTTGTTCTAGCCTCCTGTTCCTGCAAATACATCATCGCAGCTACTGTGGTGGCAATGGTTGTAAGCAATAAAAGCAATACTACTGCCAGGTTGACGAAAAACTTTTTCATTGGTTATGTGTTAATTCCTTAATTATATACTAGCGAGCAAGGATGCGCCATATTTATAGCACGTCCAGCCTAAACTATTTCTTAATTTTCTGTGTGTACCTCCACTTCGTGAGCACCATGCCACCCATAGCCCAAACGGTGAGGGTGAATGTAATAAGTAAAGTTAGC
>CAZGHV010000140.1:0-2972 GCA_964525705.1 uncultured Candidatus Saccharibacteria bacterium
GCTACTATGGCATTAAGATTCAGATTTTGTTCATTACCATTATCATCAATCCCGATAGCTTGGACTTTCACTTTATCACCCACTTTGTAAAAGTCTGCCGGATTTGTAACTTTATCCCAAGATATCTCAGATAAATGCACCAGCCCCTCTAGTCCACCGGCATTGACAAACAATCCAAACGGAGCAATGCCAGTCACTTCGCCCTCCAAGTTATCTCCTACCTTCAAAGTGCTCAAAGTCTCCTGACGTAACTGCACATCTGCCTCAGAAGTTACGTATTTTTCGGAGAGAATCATTCTGTTCTTCTCGCGATCGATTTCCATTACTTTCACTTGTAGCTTTGTACCTATAAGTTCTGCCAGTTTGTTCTGCAAGAGCTTTGTCGCCTCCTCCTTTGAGGAGTAGTTTCCAGTGGCAGATATCCTGCTATTATCAAGCTGAGAGCTAGGAATAAATCCTCGCAGCCCTTCCGCAATCTCAACTAATACTCCACCTGCATTTGCTTCTACCACCATCACAGTAATCGCCAGATCCTTTTCTTTTGCCTGAAGCAGATCATACCAACGGCGAGCCTGCCCAGTACGTCGCACAGAAAGTTCAATTTGCCCCTTATCATTTTCTGGCTTTATAACATAGACCAACACTTCATCACCGGGGCTTTTCTCTAGTTTTTGACCTTCTAGCCGCAGCTCTTTACCCACAACAACCCCCTCTGTCCTACCTCCCACATCCACAACCATCTCGCTCTCATTGAAAGAGATCACTTTACCTTTCACGATTTGCCCACGACGAAACTTACGTGGAGGATTTGTGAGATTTTGCAAATAAGTATCTAGTTCTGAGTAGTCACCATCTTTCTCTGTTTTTTTTGTAGTGGTTGACATTTGTGGAGTATGGATTAAATAAATTATTAATATTTTTGCCGCAATACAAAAACATTGCGAAATTAAGCTTTATAGGGCAAAGCCCAAAAATGAATTTAAACGTGAAACTGTGTTTTACGACCTCCTTTATTTATGTATGGTTGTAGATTTTGCCGACAACAGCAATGCCATACACCTTTATTTTAACACTTTGTACATTTTTTGGCTACTGCGATTCTTCACTCCCCCATTTACCCCATCCGCCAAAATGCTGGGAAAGAAACTTCTCGGCTCGCGGTCTTTTTGATAGTCCAAAGACAACTAGGTATGTAGCCACCAGAAAAAAGAACGCCAGACGTATTTGTCCCTGGCTACGAGCCCTACGCTGGGAATGATAAAAATAGGAACGAACCACACCATATCGGAACTTTTGTTTTTTTGCCTCCAGGATAAATTTTGTATCCTCTGCCACACCCAGCACAGGATCAAACCCTCCCACGCTCTCAAATACCTCTCGCTTTACTAGCAATGCCTGAGTAGAACCGTAGGGCAAAGGTGTTTTCTGCATTAATTTTGATCTCCCATTTGCAGCCCGCAGCCAAGCACTTTCTAGACCGGTAGTCGAGAACTCAGTATCATAGTAAAAACAGCACAGATCCAACTTCCTCCTATAAAACTCCTCCAACCCATGCTTTATAAACTCAGAACCAAACTGAATATCAGCATCCAGAAATAGTAACAACTCCCCACTTGCTGCTGCGACCCCCGCATTCCTACCTTTACCCGGCAGACCCCCAGGGACGACCTTTGCTCCCCACTTTCTTGCAATTTCCTGAGTATCATCGCTTGAGCCAGCATCGGCAATTACAACTTCATAGTCACGATACGTTTGATTTTGCAAGCATTCTAAGACAAAAGGCAGATAGTGCTCTTCATTAAGTGTAGGAATAATGATGGAGAGCATGCCAGAGAAGTTTACTGTACTTGAAATGAGAAAGCTCCGTGGTTAATAATTTGCCTGGAATCAGGTCTGTATACAACCACCAAAGACAAATCGGAGAAGATGGCTACCAAATCCCCCGCTTGTACTTGAGCATAGAACTGAGGATTTATAGCCTTTTGTTTAGCTGGGTCAACCACCATCACTACTTGCGGCACTGTGTCATACGTAGTGTCTATTAACCCTGCAGCCTTCACGTCGGTTATGAGCTGCTCAACAAGCTGCGTCTGTTCTTGGTTACGCAAATCTGCCGGGCTTGGGCCTTCATAAACTATGCGCTTCTGCGCCCGGCGGTAGATAATCATCTTGTTTGAATAGCCCAATACATAGTCTCCATTCTGACTGTCTTTATATACCCTGGCGTTATAGGAATTATCCGCTTTAATAGCCTCGATATCATCCAGGTTTTTTCCATCTCCCACGACACCAAATGATAGTGGCTCATTTGGACCTGGTGGTACCTGTGTAATTTCCGCTACCTCATTAATCACCTGTACTGCACTGAGCTGTGCAAATAGGTTCACTGGATTCAAAGAAAAATATAGCGTTATACCTTGCATGATTATTACCACTACCAAGAGTATGCGGACATCAAATACTTTTTTTGCAGTCTGGGTCAATTTTGACATCTGCACATCATACCAGTTCAACAATGCAATTTCTACAAGCAGCGTATTCATTCTAAACAAAGGGATCCATTGCAAAAGCAGCCTCTGGATGCTAGAATGAGTATATATTATAAAACAACCATGGATCTCAGTTCAGCGAACTACGCAGAAGCCCTTCGAATACCAGAAAATACAATCGACTTAGAAGCAGCTGTAAATGCAGAAATGGTTACTTTGCAAGCACAACTAGAAAGCTCTTCTTTCAGTTTATTAAATAATCGTGATCAAGTTTCGACAAGGGCTCTTTGGCAAAAGGCTGTTGCCTTAGCAAGTGCAGAAACCATAGTAGATACAAACGAGATCCCAATACTCGTTATTTGCTATTTAGCTAACGTTATTATGAATCATCAGGTACTCAGCCCAGAAGACGCAAAAAATGTTTTGGCTATTTCTAAAGCCTCAATTTTGGGTGAGACTGATAAAGATATTATGAATCTAATC
>CAZGHV010000141.1:0-2968 GCA_964525705.1 uncultured Candidatus Saccharibacteria bacterium
AGTTCCGAGCTTTGAGGTCCAAGTTTCGAGCTTGAGGGTCCGGCGATCGCGCTTTAAGGTCTAAAGTCCGAGCTTTGGGGTCGAGCGATCGAGCTTTGAGGTCTGAAATGGACCCAGCCAGTTGGACAATCTTGAGGG
This sequence comes from uncultured Candidatus Saccharibacteria bacterium, assembly GCA_964525705.1. Classification (GTDB taxonomy): domain Bacteria; phylum Patescibacteriota; class Dojkabacteria; order J137; family JAEUSD01; genus CAZGHV01. The sequence goes on from CAZGHV010000141.1 coordinate 139, forward strand.
ATCTCTAAGCTCTGAAAAGTTGAGATCACTACATCATGGCTCAAGCTACTTCGTTGGAAGTCGTCTTGAATTACGCTAGTTAATTTTAAGCATTTCTAACTACCCACAAAAAGCTCTTCCCAAATATTACAGAACCTAAACACTGAGAAGAAATCTTGCAACGGCAACAGGACGAGTTAAAAATTAGGATTGATCAGAAGAAATGCCTGCCGTTAATTGAGATGAATTCTGGAGTTAGGAAAGAGCAACAGAATTAAGCTCTCAAAGCTCCCAGTCAACATAAAGTCGCTGGGGACGAATGCGGGGATCTTTCAGCCAGGTTAGAAGTTTCATCATTTTCTCCTGTCTATCGAAAACAATGCATCCTGCTGAACCCGGACTATATTCAATGTTTGAATCCATGTGAAAGCCATAGCTGCTTCGGTCATCGGTAAATGTTGGATCAATTGCAATCCATACAGGTCCCAATCCGTCACCCCAAGAACCCTTCCAGTTGTTGGAACCAGCAGCCCACTCAACAATTCCAACACTGTACGTCCCTTGTGGAATAGGCTGAAGTGAGCCAGGTACTGATCTAGAGTCCTGAGGTTTCAGGAAAAGTTGACAACCAGGAGAGCCACTCACGCACCCAATACTATCTATCACCTGATCGCCATCACACAACTTGAGATTTAACAAGCACAGTCCATCATAGGCATTCTGACTTGTTTTGGTTAGGCGTAAGGTTAGTCGCCGACCGGTTATGGTTAAACCACGGGCTTTTAGTAAAGCACTTTCAAGAGCCTCTATAGTACGTGGACCAACCTCCCCATCTGGTTTCAATTCAGGGGTAGCTGACTGAAAAGCGATGACAGCTTGACGCACAGCTTCATTAAATGTGTCGCCCAGAGATTCCAATTTTTCAAGCTTTCTCAAATACTTGAGCCCGATCAAGGCACACTGTAATAGATAGCAATCCTGCCCTTGATCTCCTAACCGAAGAATTCGCTTAATTAGGAGAGGGACAGGTGCGGCAACATAGGGATAGCCCTGGCTTTGATGGTCTGGATTGTCTATCTCCTGAACCTGTCCCCCATTCGTCATCGAAGAATTCACTGGAGGGGTATGCAACAAGTTGATACCTTGGCGGAACAGCGCTTCCTCATCATTGCGACGATTCACTAATCCTTGCAATACATGACCATTAGCCTTAACCCATCGATCGAACTGGCCTGCTGCCCCTTCATAATCAGACTGATTCAACAGACGGCGTAAAGTGCTTTCTTCAAAGGCCGTAACCCCAACATTGTAAGCGAAGGAAACAAGAGCATCGAACATTTGCTGGCTAAGTTTAACAGTAACCAGACGTCCAATGCTAATAGCTTTTTCATCTATCTCTTTGGCCAGCCATTCTTCTGCAGTTGACTGATCAATGATATCTGACATTTCAACGGGCCTATCCTGATCAAAGTTAAACGTTGAACCATAACCAATTGTAGGAATACCCACAGAATCTTTATAAGCTTCGAGCTTACCATCACCTTTTTTCTTCTCACATCCTTCCCACTTTTTAATTAGGGAGTAGCACTGTTTCGACGGTTTCATAAGATTGACCTCGCTTATAATTAACTTAATCTGGACGATCAACTCGTTCCAGCGTTGACTTTACAGCTTTATCCCTATGTAGTCCATTACCAGAAACAACATTAGTTGCAGTCATCGAAGAATTAACGCCATTAGTGCCATTGTTAAGAGGCAGTTGAGTAGGATCTGATTTTTGGACTTCGTCAGGGAGAACATTAGGCAATATGAGATTAGGTTTCAAGTGTTGTACCCAGGTCAGAAAATCTGTATCGAGATTCCTCAACAGTGTGTTAACAACCTCCTCGCCTGTACCAATAGTTTCCACACCTTTTAAGTGGAGTTCCCAAGTTGTAGCCAGCATTCCCAACTTGTCTTTCAATTCACTTTGAGCATCAGGGTACTGCAACTTGAATAGACAAAGAAGTCTATGTAGTTCATAATGCCAATATAAATCCATATTTGCCTGATCAATTTGATCCCGATGGTTAATTGCACTGCCCAGCAGCTTAAGTGCTGAATTCCAATGTTTATTAGCTTCTTCCTTAGATAGAGACGAAGACGCAGCTAGGTGTTCATTACAGAATGCCTCATGAGCAATGTAACGGTGTATATACTGATCTACAGTCTCAGGATGATTATGTCCGTTGGCTGTAGCGGCATTTTTCAAGGCTTCAAACAAAGGAATGATGTGACTTAACATCGAAACCCTTTTCAATAGCCCAATACCGTTATTGGCATTCGCTAAGCCCATGATTCTATTTCTCTCATATACATCTTTCAGGCGAAAGAATACTTGATGTTGTGTATTAAGTGAAGAAGATAATAATTGTTTTTCAATTAAATCAAACTGTTCTGGCTTAAAGCCCAGTGCGGGATCAAGGTAAGGTTCTAAATTAGTAAGAATTGTGCCTTCAGTGGCCAAATCTTTTGTTAGGATGTTAATGCCCTCTTCAGCCTTATTAATTTTACCTATATTCTCTGAAACTTGATTCCCTAAAGTATCAACTTTTTTGGAAAGTGCTTTTGCCGCTTCGTCAAACAGACTAATTCCTGCAAATCCACCAACCATTGCTGTTGCAAAAACCTTAATGAAAAATGCAGCTGCTTCTTGCTCTTTAAATGCCCGTACTGCACCTTTAAGTAAGTTTTCATCCGCAACAAAGGGAACGATTGTAAATACAATTATTCCTCCGGCAATTCCAATGATTACATCGCCTAGCCAACCTAGATATCTTCCATTAGTATCATCGCGAAATTTCTCCATAAC
>CAZGHV010000142.1:0-2963 GCA_964525705.1 uncultured Candidatus Saccharibacteria bacterium
ATATATCCCTAGCTCTGCTGGGGAGCAAAGCATTCCTTGAGATTTTACACCTTTGATCTCTTTCTCAACCAATTCTGTGGGTAACCCAGTAGAATGGTCATAGACTTTGCCACCTATCTTGCACAGGATGCTAATCATATTGGGTGAAACATTTGGAGCTCCGCAAACTATTTGCAGTAATTCTCCATTCCCAGCATCTACTTTACAAAGATGAAGTTTGTCACTTTGCGGGTGTGGCGCTACTTCTTTCACTAGAGCCGTAAATATCTGCGAAATACCTTCACCTTTCTGAATCACATCTTCCACTTCACTCAAACGAGTGTCTACTTGGTGGCGAAATTTCTTCACTTCACCCACGGCAAAGTCTGGAATATATTTTTTTAGCCATTTTTCGGAAATAATCATATGAATCAGAACTGTCTTAAAAAATCTAGTCTTCCAGAATGAAAATAACGTAGGTCGGGAATTTGCTTTTTTATCATTACCAAACGCTCAAGTCCTAGTCCCCAGGCGAACCCAGAGTAAGCCTCAGGATCAATGCCTGCTGCTGTGAGCACATTTGGGTGAATCATCCCGCAAGGGATTACTTCCATCCAGTCTACTTCAAGCGGGTCATAAGCTGTGTCTGCTGTGATAGGCTTTTTCCCTGGTTGAGGTCTGGGCATCATTATTTCCAGGCCAGGTTCCACAAATGGGAAGTATGTGGGCTGAATTTTGAGCGGCACATTGTAACCAAAGTATGCTTTCAGAAACGTAGATAATGTCCCGATTAAGTCGGGTAACTTGATGTTTTGATCTACGCAAATGCCTTCTATTTGAAAAAATGAATGCTCATGGGTCGCATCGGTGGCTTCATTGCGGAAGCATTTCCCGGGCACAATAGCACGGATCGGAAATTGCTTTTGACTTAAGATGCGATTTTGCATGGAAGAAGTATGTGTGATCATTACTAGGTTATCTTCCAATTTAACAGTATCCCACATATCTTTGGCTGGATGCCCCTCGGGGATGTTTACCGCTGTGAAGTTATGGTACTCATCGTCAATAAGATAGGGCTCATGTATTTCAAAGCCCATTCGGGAAAAGATGTCACTAATGATTATTAGTTCTTGTGAAATAGGGTGTAGTTTGCCTGGCTTGGTGCCTAGTGGTGGTAGGCTCAGATCCAATATATCCGACTTTAATTCTGCTTCTAGCTCTTTTGTCGACAATTCTGTGAGCTTACTGCCGATTTTGGCAGTTAGCTCTTCTCTCACTTTGTTGAGTTCTATTCCAGCTTTGCGGCGTTCATCTCCAGCTAGCTTTCCGATACCTTGTGCTATAAGTGCCAATTCTGACTTACGCCCCAGATACTTTGACTGGCATTTTGTAACCATCTTTGCTGTGGAAGCACTGTGTAAGTATTCCAGTGCCTCCGTACTTATTTTGCGGAGTTGTTCTATAATGTCCACGGCGTGGATCTCACAGGTGTATTAATTTTACTGTTCGGAAGCTGCCAGCTGGACCAACTGTTGAAAGTGATCCGGGTTGGATTGGGCAATCTCGGCCAGTATTTTCTTATCCAAAATTATCTCTTTTTGTTTAAGCCTGCCCATAAACTTGCTGTAGCTCATGCCAGATGTGTGCAAGCCTGCCGCTATGATTTGTATCCATTGCTCACGCATTTGGGAACGGCGTCTGCGCCTGTGAGCCATACTGTATTGACCAGAGTGCAACAAAGCTTCCTTGGCTCTACGGTATAGCCGGTTGTAACTCATGCGGAACCCTTTTGTCTGTTCCAGCACTTTTTTGTGTCTTTGATGTTTTGTTTTTCCTCTTTTGATGCGCATTGTTTTTGATTTATTAACTAATTATCTGCCTACCAAGCGCAGCACCAATTTGGACTGACGACTGGAACCAAGGCTGCGTATTCCTTTTGAACTTTTTTTCTGTCTGCGGTTCTTGTAACTGTTACTATGACCGTTCCCAGAACCCTGACCTAGATGCATGATCTTGCCAGATGAACTTACTCGCATTCTCTTGCTAGTAGCTTTATGAGTTTTGGCTTTTATCTTCTTGATTTTGTGTGACATTTTGTTTTCCTTTCTTTGCACGCACAAACATAATTAAATTTCTACCTTCTGACTTTGCATCGCTTTCTGCTTCTGCTACGCTATCCAACTCTGTTTTTACTCTATCCATTACTGCAAACATCTTTCCTCTGTCACTGTCGTATTTAGCCCGAACAGTCACCTTAACTTTGTTCCCTTTCTGCAAAAACTCTTTTATCCTTTCAATCTTATGCAAAAGATCTCCATCATCAATGAAAGGCTTGAACCACATTTCCTTTACCTCACCTCCTTTTGTGGACTGTCCTTTACGTTTCTTGGACTGTTCGTATTTGAACTTTGTCCAGGTTATGATTTTGGCTACAGGTGGGTCAGCTTGCGGGTTGATGAGGACTAGATCCTCACCCGCTTCTCTGGCTTTCTGCAGTGCAATGTCCTTGCTGAGTACTCCCAGACTTTCGCCTGAAGATGTAATCACCAACATTTTATCCGCCTTTATGTAAAGGTTCCGATCAAAAAATGGCAGCTTGGGTTTCTGCTGAATTCTGTTGTGTCTGCGTTTAATTCTTATTAACCTACCGTTAAACTACTGCAGATATTAGCAAACTTTTGCAGATTTAGAAAGGTGTTTTGCACTCATATTCTGCTATTTCCTATCGTCTGAGGACGATAATTCACTTTAAAAAGCAGTTACTGCTCGATGCGCTTGAAGTCCGGCTTGAAGTTGAGCTTTATTTCTGCCCGATCACTGCTGGGAGCTGAGTATGGGTAGGAATGAACCGGATGGATAGTGAATTGACACAGTGACGGGTATTTGAACTGGTAAATCCTTCACCAGTAAACTCATGTCCCAGGTGCCCTGACAAGTCCTGGGTAAACTGAACCAGTAGTTAAGAGAGATCTGCTACTATTAGT
>CAZGHV010000143.1:0-2962 GCA_964525705.1 uncultured Candidatus Saccharibacteria bacterium
GGATATGAGTGAGACTGTCTACATAGAGACCAGTATCATTGGCTACTTAACAGCCAGAACGAGCAATAATCTCATCTTGATGGCAAATGTAGAGGCTACGCGAGAATGGTGGGATACCCGTCGGACTCAGTTCGAGCTTTATATCTCCCAAACGGTTTTAGACGAGGTAACACGAGGCGATACAGAGATGGCCAGTAAGCGGCTTGAGATCCTACGCGACTTGCCACTGCTTGCAGTTGATGCATCTGTCCAAGATCTAGCGATGGAGTTGCTCACGAAAAGCAATCTTCCACCCAAAGCTGCCGATGATGCGCTTCATATCGCAGTAGCTACAGTCTATGGCTTGGATTATTTGCTAACTTGGAACTGTAGACATATTGCAAATGCCCAAATTCAGAAAAAGCTGGCTCAAATCAGTTTGAATCTTGGATACGAGTTGCCAACGATTTGTACACCCTACGAATTAATGGGAAATTAGAAATGTGGAGAGATGAAATTTTGGAGGAACTTTACAGAATTCGAGAGGAACATGCGAAAGCTTTTAATTATGATTTGAAAGCGATTTGTGATGACCTGCAGCGACGGCAAACAACCAGTGACAGGAGGATTATTTCAAAACCTCTGAGACGGCCTCATCAGTTGCATAACAAATCGCTGAACTCAATCGGATAAAGATTGGATGAGCCTAATGAAGTTGTTCCTGTGCCATCGTTCGCCAGTGAATTACAGCTTACAATTAAAGATTTGTTTGCTTGGTTGCTAGAATAAATATTGAGATTGACCGTTATGCTGCCTAGAAGTATTTCTATGAGGTTCTAAAGGTAAAGAATGCCTATTATCACTTTGACCAATGAACAAGTTGTTGAGTTAATCAAACAGTTATCCAGTGAGCAACAGATTGAGGTGTTTAGATTTTTATTGCTACAACACAGGGGGCAGTGGGAATCTCTGTCGCGCTATGGAGCAGAGTGAGCTTTCACCTTGCAAAGATTCAAGGGTTTTTTGACTGTGCTTTTCCAGCTAGGTAACCACTTCCCAAGCCTATTAATCCAGTCAAAACACTTTGTGCATTCTTTTTGTCATCTGTAGTTGCTTTGTCAGACATAAGTACGCTTGCAGAAATAACGAGTGCGCCAACGAAGATAATAGCAATAACTATCGTGATAATAAGATCGCGAGCATGATCAAATCCGTTTTTGGCGCTACTAATATTTATATTGACATCATAGTTTTTCTCTCGACCTAACTGATCAATATTAAGCACTGAAGCATTGTTTGTATCGTTTGGATTTGGAGAATTCGGTTGAGTCATGTATAGAAAAATTTGGAATTGTACACAAAAAACTATTCATTAAGGAAAACCATATTTTTTCCTTTTTTTGCTTCATCATAGTTCTTATATAAAGCAACTGCTTGGGATATGATCTCTTCTACGCTTAATCCAGTTTGCGTAGATATTCTTTTAAGCCTCTCTATACAAATCTGGTATTCTAGTATTTCTTCTATATGAGCATTTTGAGGAAATTCAAATATATTAATACTAGATTGAAAATCGTCAATCGAAGGTAATTCTACGTTTGAGCATTGATATTTTTTTGATTGCAAGTAATTTTTAAGTCATTTAAAGCAAGAAGTTCATAAGTTCTTGCTTTTTGCATACCTCCCCTATAGACAATAAATACTCCCTGAGTTACAGGGAGTAAGATTTTTGACGCTATACAACTCCTACAATTTCCGTGTTCACAGGAGTTTCCTGGTCAACTAATGCAATTTTCTGTCCCCTTTCACGAGCACTCACGGCAACTTCCATAAGTGTGATTGCACGGCGTAAGATTTCACTTTTTGTAATGTGTCCTTCTTGCGCTAATTTGGTTAGGGTTGCATTTAACTCTGGCGAAACATCTACAGTAAGCCTGACTCTGGGGCGTGCCTCAGCTTGGTTGATTGTTGTTTGTTGTTTGTTAGTCATGGTCTGGTACCTGGGTATGTTTGGACGCTGGACTCTTCGAGTGTTTCCTAAAGAATTGCTGACATGCTGAATATGTCAGTAATTTTTCATGATATATTCAGTATAGGTCGATCGCTGACTAAAATGTCAAGGGACAAGACCAGATAACCGATGATCTCACTCCTCCATCTCCTAGTTTGCTGGGGGCACCTCCAGACCAAAACTGGCAAGCCTCTTAACCAGCGATTCGAGGTGAGCTTTAGAGGCAGGAAAAGCGCTATATGGAAGGCGGTGAGGGATGAGCGATCTCGACATGGAAATTCCCAGGTTGCATCCCTAATTTCTTCCTTGAGCAAATTCTGCCTCACTGGGGTGTAATGCTACGGCGAAGTAGAAAGTTGGCAATTCCTCACTTTGGTGGAATGCATTTCCCCAACATTGGCAAGTAGTGCCCCTTCTCCGAGGGGACTTGGAAAAGACTGCGATCGCTGATTAGGCAACTGATTTAAGAAATTCAGAGAGAGTCAAATCCTACGCGAGATAGTCAGGTTATTCAGAAACCGATGCTTCAGGAAAAACATAGTGCCATTCAGGAGGAACTCGTACCTGCTATCAATGGGGTCGTTAATGCCATCAGTCTACTTATATTCAAATTCATAATCTAGATCATACGCAGCTTCTAGGTGAACTTGCGATCGCTTCAGTTTAGAATCTTCCTGATCCCTCCGGAAGTAATCGTTGCTAACTGCCATGCCAGATATTGTTGATATTGCTGTGAGTACGGATGGCTTTTCCACCCTGGTCACTGCCGTTCAGGAGGCCAATCTTGTTGAGACTCTGAAAAGTCCCGGTCCTTTTACTGTGTTTGCTCCCAATGATGCTGCCTTTGCCAAGTTACCGCCGGGAACTATCACGACCCTGGTGCAAAACATTCCTCAGCTAACCCGGATTCTCTGCTATCACGTTGTGCCTGGACGGCTGAAGCAGGCAGATCTAGCCCAGGTCACCTCGATT
>CAZGHV010000144.1:0-2954 GCA_964525705.1 uncultured Candidatus Saccharibacteria bacterium
GTCTTTGGTAGCGATTAGTCGTGGCTCGTCAGGTTTTGATATTACATTTGTCCCGACCTGGTTTGCATCGGCAGTGGTTATTACCGCTGTATTTGTTGCACTCCTCACTGGGTATTACCCAGCGAAAAGGGCGATGCGTATTTCAGCTTTAAATGCTTTACGATATGAATAAAAAAATATGGCAGGGTGTAACAGGGGGACAGTTGGCGGTAGTTTTGGCTACTGTTGGGACCATCATACTTAACTTGCTAGCAAATATTATTCCATATGGAGGGCAGCAGACGGCGGTGATCTCCGATAAGTATCTTACTTATTTCACACCGGCGGGATATGTATTTGCAATCTGGGGAGTGATCTATATCGGTTTGATTGCCTATGCTCTCTATCATTTACAGCTACAAATGGGGAAATATGACTGGTGGAAACCAGCTGTGCCTTGGTTCGTGCTAGCTGCAATCACAAACGTATCTTGGCTGTTTGCTTGGCATTATGAACAGTTGGGCTTGTCTGTGATTATCATGGTTGGCTTTTTGGTAACTCTCATAAAAGTTTATTTGCATCTTGAAATTGGTAAGTATCCAGTTTCGGCGAAGACAAAGTGGATGGTACATATGCCGATCAGTATTTATTTAGGCTGGGTGAGTGTGGCTTTGATAGGAAATATTGCAGCTGCTTTGGTGCAGTCCGGCTGGGATGGATTTGGCGTCTCTCCTGTATTATGGAGTGTGATAATGATATCTATAGCAGTGGCTTTGTCTCAGACTGTGTTATGGCTGAGAAATGACTATGCCTTTGCTTGTGTAGCAGTATGGGCAATTTTGGGGATAGGCGAACGCTTCCATGTTGCTGTTCCTTTGGTGCTGGGTGCCAGTATTGTAGCTGTGGTAAGCATTTTAACTGCAATGGGGCTGCGTTGGTGGCATTCTCGGCAATGAATACTGACTAATCAGAAAAGAGGCTATACTCTCCAGATGAAGCTTGTCTTCACTTGGCTAGGTTATCCATGAAGATAGGACTTAAAGCAGTGGACGGTAAAGCTTGTCTAGGTATTCGGTGAGCATTCTTTGACTGGAATATCTTTCCATCACCATCTGCATTGTGCGTTTCATCTTGGTTGTCCAGTCAGAGCCTTCGCCGTGTGATTCCTGGAAGAAAGTGGTAGCAATTTCATTGCGTAAAGTATCATAAAGTGAAGTCGCCGGATTATTTTCATCTATCACCCACCCCATGCCCTCCCATCTGATTTCGTCTGTCCACGCGTCTAGGGTTGTGAATTGCAACACGCCATTTGCTGCGGCTTTCATACCACTGGTGCAAGAAGCTTCCTCATATCTATACGGTGTATTTAGCCAAATGTCTGCACCAGAAACTGCTCTTCTTGCTAGCTGCCAGTTATAACCAGGAATGAGCACTACTTTGTTCTTAAACTTGCTATCTTGCAATTGCTGCCACATTTGTCGCAGGAGATCTTTACCCAGTTGGTCTCTGGGGTGAGCTTTGCCAGAAAGAATGATTTGGACTGGATGCTCTGCGCTATTAACAATCTCCGCCAATTTTTCCAGATCACTGAGAATTAAGTCTGGGCGTTTGTAGGAAGCAAATCTTCTTGCCCAAGCAATTGTGAGCGCATCCAATCGTAAGCCGAGATTCAGTTCTGTGTTAAGAGTATGAATAAATTTTTGCTTACGCTGCATGTGGGCTTCCCATAATGTTTTATCTGGGATATCAAGTATTTTTTCCCAAGAAATCGGTTCTCCGGGGATGTGCCAATTTTCGCCCACATATCTATCGAGCAAGTTGTGAATTTCTGGGCATACCCAAGTCGGCATATGCACTCCGTTGGTGATCGGGGTTAGCTTATAGTCTGGCCAAAGTTTTTTTGCAGCTTCACCATGCAGCTGGCTTACCGCATTTGCTTGGGCTGCATTGCGCAGACCTAGTAATGTCATTGAGAAATTGCCTTGGGCATAAAGTTGATCCTTACCCAATTCATAAACAGCCGATAGTGGAGCGTGTAGGTTGTCAAGGTATGTGGTGAAGTAAGTTTCAATTAGCTGGTAGTTGAAAATATCATTCCCAGCCTGCTTGAGAGTGTGATTTGTAAATACCAATTTGTCATCTATTAATTTTACTGCTTGAGCAAAATCTACACCTTCTGTCTCAATTAATTGCCTAGCAAGCTCAAGAACTAGAAATCCTGAGTGCCCCTCGTTCATATGATAAATACTTGGCAAGATGCCTGTTGCCCGTAATGCTCTAGGACCACCGATCCCCAGCAGTATCTCCTGGCGGATGCGTGTGTCGGAATCCCCTCCGTAAAGATGTGCGCTTATCATTCTGTCTTCTGGTCGTGAGTTTCGCTCTATGTTTGTATCTAGTAGGAAGAGACTGTTTCTTCCCACCTGAAGTTTCCAAACTCGAGCCCATACCTCGTGATCAATAATCTCAATACTTATCTCTAGTTGATTGCCATCGGTGTCTTTAACGATAGCCAGGGGATAATCATTTGGATCCTGTGCTAAATATGTTTCTATCTGGTTGCCAGCAGAGTCAAAATCCTGGTGAAAATACCCTTGATGATAGAATATCCCTACAGCCACAAGTGGTATGCCCATATCACTCGCTTGTTTAATTGTGTCCCCGGCAAGTATTCCCAGCCCACCAGAATAAATTTGTAGCCAGTCAGCCAAACCGTATTCGAGACAGAAGTAAGCAATTGGGTGTTCTGAAAGCTGCATAAACATGGAGTTTTCTGGTTTTGCTTTCCAATTATCAAACCAAGTGTTATCGTTGGTATTAAGGTAATCTTTCATTAGTCTCCAACACTGCTGTACTTCCCATTTTCTTCGCTCAATAACTTCTTCAGCCCGCTTTTGTCCATACTTGGAATAAAATCCCCCTGGAGGGGGATTGCGTCTCCAGCCATCCCCATATAAATCTACAAACGGTAAAAT
>CAZGHV010000145.1:0-2932 GCA_964525705.1 uncultured Candidatus Saccharibacteria bacterium
GGTGTAGACAAAGAGCTAGATATTTCTGGGCTGATAGAAAAGGTCGTGGCTGGGGTAGCGACTGTACATGCATTTGCGGGTAATTTTTATGACAAATTCATCCAGGGCTTGCCTGCGGATTACAGACAATTTGTTTTTGGTCCCTTTGAAAGTATGCAAGCAGCAGTCGAAAGCGCAAAAGCGCAAGCCCAGCCAGGTGATTGTGTAGCTTTGAGCCCTGCCGCTGCTAGCTTCAACTTATTTAAGAACGAGTGGGATAGGGGCGATCAGTTCAATCAGATAGTGCGAGCATGGAACAAAAACTGATTATTCTTCATGGCTGGGGGCAAAGTAAAAAGCACTGGGAGGACTTTATCAAACAAGTGCAGGCACTTTCGTATATTCCAGTGGAGGCAATCGACTTGCCTGGTTTTGGAGAGGAGCCAGTGGTTTCCACGGGCTGGGGTGTACCAGAATATGCACAGTGGGTAAGTCACAAGATATCGGAAACAACGAATCCTGGTGACAAAGTAATACTACTTGGCCACTCATTCGGAGGCAGAATCTCAAGCTATATAGCTGCGCATAACCCTGAGTGGCTTCGAGCATTAATACTTTACGGTGCACCGTCTCTGTACCGCCCAGATGCAGCGACGACTAGAAAAATAGCCGTGTACAAGTTGTTAAAACGAATTATGCCAAATGTGGTGCGCCGGCTTTTCTATTCGGATGATTTGAAGGTGTCAAAAAATACGGGTATGGAAAAAATATTCAGAAACGTAGTGACCTTTGACCAAGCAATAACGTTGCCAAATATTAAGGTACCGACTCTATTGATATGGGGAGAACATGACGCTGCAGTGCCTTTGCGGATAGCGCAAGAAATGAATCAACTTATACCTAGTTCATATTTGCAGGTGGTCCCAGAAATGGGCCATAATGCACATTTAGAGAACCCAGTACTATTCCATGGCATGGTCAGAAACTTTATTCAAAATTTGTAACAGCATATTCCCTCCCGTTTTCACTAGTATTACGGCGGGCAGATTTGCAGATTTCATGTACATTCTGCAATTAGAAGAGTATTCAAGCAAACGCTTAGTTAAATGGTTGCCTCGCTTCTTTTTCCGTCGTAATTTTCAGGTGCGGGAACACTTAAAGTATACGAAGCGAGTAAAGCTAACGCTAACTTTTGTTGTCCTCCTGTGGTTGGGTAGCTTTGTTTTGGTATCTCTGATAACAAAAAATCTGATCATCTTTTCAATTGCATTTATTGCCTGGCTAATTGCTATCCCTGTATTTGTTTTAGTAGGCAACACATTAATTTCTCCATACTTTGAGAGAATTAAGGCAAAGATCAGAAAGCAAGCTGCTCAGAAGGTCTCTCATATGCCAAATTTGAAGATTGTGGCTGTGGCAGGTAGTTACGGTAAAACGACTGTTAAAAACTTCATTTATCAGCTTGTGCAGTACAACTATCGCACGCAAATGATCCCAGGGAACATCAATACTCCAGCAGGCATTGCAGCCTGGGTTAACGCCAACCTAGCGGCAAACACAGAATTGCTAATAGCAGAAGTAGATGCATACGAGATAGGTGAAATTGCCAAAAGTTGCGAAGTTGTAGCTGCGGATACTGCTATTCTTACTAACATTGGAGATCAACATTTAGAAAGATTTGGAAACGACAAAGTGTTAACTGAGGCGCTATCGGAAGTATTTACGCGGTCTAAGCTTCACGCCCAACTATTAACCACACAGGAAACTAAGAATAAACTATCTATCAATGTTGGGAGTAGAGAATGGGTAATCATAGAGCCTTTACCTGATATTCACGAGTCACTATCCGCCTCAAATCAAATTAATTTGCAGTTTGCACTTACAGCTGCGAGATTGCTAAATGTTCCCGAGAAATTCATCCAAGATACTTTAGGTAAGCTGGAGTTACCAGATCGCAGACAGCGGTTGGTGGAGATGTATGGCTTTGCTGCAATTGATGATTCATACAATATCAGTTTCACTACAGCACAAGCCGGGCTAGCGGCAGCTAGACAAGCAGCATTGAAAGCTGGCAAAAAGTTGTTAGTTGTAACGGCAGGCATTCCAGAACTATCAAAAGACAATCAGGATAAAAACAAGGAACTAGGTAAAATCTTTGCAGATAAAGCAGATCATGTGATTATTCTATGTAGTGTGTTTGCAGAAGAAATAGCTACAGGCATGAGTGATAATCCCAAATACACAAAGGTCAAAAACCTTAATGTTTTTCTAGCAGAAACAAAGAATAAATTCTCAGCAAATGATTGGTTTTTGCTCATGCAGCCAGAACTAGGAGATCTCTACTACTAAACGCTCTGCACAAACTTTTCTACAATATCTGATTGATAATCTAGTGCAGTCGATCTGTTTGCTGCAGCATCCCGCGCACTTTGTTCTAGTAAATCTGTGATCTGTTGCTTGAAGGGTATGCCAGATGCTTCCCACAAATAGAATGCCATAGAGCCAGGAATCGAATTGATTTCGGTTAGAAATAATTTGCCTTCCTTACTATGCATAAAGTCGATCCGCACCATTCCCTTGCAGCGACATGCTACAAAAGCTTTTTTGGCTGCTGCTTGGATTTCTGTGCGCAAGTCGGCACTAATATTCGCTGGTAACTCCCGCTGCAATGATGCCATGCCACTACCTCCAGCTTTCTTGCTCCCTCTTTGATATTTATCTGCGAAGCTAAGAATTTTATCATGAGATAATGGCCGCTCGATCTCGCTTGTTTGCAACTTACCCTCGATTTGGCGGACAGCACAGTTGTATTCTGTAAATTCTGTAAGGTATTTCTCCACCAGTATTTCCTTATCCACAAAAGCTGCTTCAAGGAGAAATTTCTCTAGCTCTAAGGTGTTTTTGGCTACTTTGATGCCAATACTGGAACCAAGGTGTACGGGCTTGATGATCA
>CAZGHV010000146.1:0-2927 GCA_964525705.1 uncultured Candidatus Saccharibacteria bacterium
GACTAGCCCTCACCAAAATCTCAACCCAACCCGATGATGCTGGCGACCTAACGGTTGAACTCACCCGCCACCAGAAATTTTGGGTAATGACAGAGTATAGCATACGGTCGGGTGCAGTGATTTGTTAGCCTTTAATAGGCTACTCCAGTTTTGTTTTGCTTTACTGTACCTGGTGCTTTAGTCAGAGATATTTTAATCAACTCGCAACTTGGAGCATTTGGGTTTGGTGCTTGCACAAAATTATCCAGACACTTGATGTTGTCGAGGATTCTTTGTCGCTCTGTTTCTGGAAGAGAATAATTAGTACGCTTTGCAAACTCTAAAGTTGCTCGATAAATCTTAGATGCGTCTTTCATTCTTTTAACTTTAACATCAAAACTTGCATTACCTATAACTAAAGACTCTGCACAGCCTATTAGTGCCTGCATGGTTGGATAGCCTACTGCTGAACCGCAAAACATCTTTGCTAACCCGTCCCTCTCTCCATGTAATCCCTGCTTTCTGTCTTCTTCAGTGAGTCTTATTCCAGTTTCTAACAAATCTGACGAAAGTTTTTTGTTTTGTTGTCCAGCTCTATTTACCTGCAATAGTAGTTTGTCAACATTTGATAGGTCACCATCATTTAGTGTAACCTTCTGCTCAGGTGTGTCAGGAATTTCAGAGACTGGACTGGGTGAGCTAATGCTGGGAGACTGTTGCTGAGAACATGAAGCCACAAGTAAATTCAGTATGATTGGGATTGATACTCTACTGAATTTAGAAAACAAATGATTAACTCTCATGCTTAACCTTCGTATTCACTATCAATTACAACTGCACCCACAACATCATCACTGAGACGGCGGTTGTATAAGTATTTGTATATTTTTGTCCATTGTTCTATATCTCTTACAGTTATACATCCGAGAGACCTCCTACCGCAATGCAGGTAACGCGCTAACGCATCATACGGAATGGGATACCACACCATTGCATAGGGTGTCTGAGCAAGGTACTGTTCGCCAAAATCACGATGGGCTTCATCAGGCACAGCCAACTTATACTCTCCGTCTGGCAGAGGATTTTCGGGATCAATCTGAGTGAAGATTGGACCGACTTCGCTACCCACTGCTCCATACCATAACCTTGCCGTTTTAGGATTGACTACAATTCTTGCCGCCTTCAAAATGCGTCCTTTAACTAAATATGATCCGCCATCTGATTTGCGAGTAATACTTAATTCTCTGTCTTTCCACTTTCCCTCATAGGGGATAAAGTAGTCACGGTTGTTTGTCGTTCTAATGTAATTAACTTTCAAGTAACCAGGCAATGCGATTCTTGCGCCATTTGAACTGGCAATAACATCAACAAAGCCTTGTCCACCTTGTTCTGGTAGATACCTGATCCCTGTTTCAGTTAGTTGAACTTCAAAATTAAAAGTAAGGATTGCAGTTCGTGGAGGATTGAGTATTGGTAATTTACTGTTCTCTGTAACTGAAATACTTAGTAATGAAGATTGAATAGCGGTTTGGTTATAGTTGAACCTAATCAATCCCGAAGTTTCGGCTGTGTCGTCTGTATAAGGATCATGTTCTACAATCTTAATTTTTACAGGAAAGCTAGTAGTGGTTGATTGTATTGATTCCGTTAAGATACTTGCATCTTTTGTACTGATGTTTGTAGTTGTATCATGAGCGACATTCTTTCTAATCTTTTTAGTTACTGACCCCACAGTAATTTCAAAAGTGAATTCTTGTCCTATGGTTTCTCCAGCGTAGGAAATACTTTTGAGTTTTAAGGTCAATACTTTTAGGTCAATCATTTTTTAAGCTACCTTAATCATTTCACACTCTCCAGTATACATTTTTTAAAGGCTAACTATAATTAGGACTCACTTTGAGTCATAAGTAACCACGTAGCTGTGGACTTGAAACTTAGCGCTGGCAAGAGTTACGCTTTATTTTGGGACACAGCGCGGGGATTGTCAATGGATCAAAATGCAGCTATAGAAACCGGGGTTAAATGGCTAAAACCCTTGCCATTCGAGCCATTCAGAGACTTTTTTCCGGATTTTGAGAGTCTATAGACGCAAAATGGGATCATAACTCGTAAAAATGGGGTTTTATGAGTCAATTTGCCGTCACTAAATAATCTAAATTCAAAAACTGGTTGACCAAGTGTTGGATACTCTACGGGCAGCACGATCGCTACCCCACGGAAGAAGCTGATAGAAATGAGTTTGTTATATATCTTGTTTTACGACGGTTGCCATTCTTAATACATAGCGGAACCCGGTATCACAGCTTTGCTGACACCTCCAGCCTTAGAATTTGCACTTTTGATCTTAGAGATTCAAGCTCAGAACTTGGAAGCTGAGGTTTAGAACTGGAACATTAGCTGAGGTTTAGAAGTGGAACGTTGGAGATCAGAAAGCGATCGCCCGACCTCAGAACTTAACCCTTGAAGATCCAATCTCGAAAAATTTGTACCTTTTTGCTCAGCCCTTTGACCTCAAAGCTTGGCCTCTACAGCCTGAAGCTCAAACCTTGCCCATCGAGCTTTCGTTGCTTGAGATTGGAGTGACTGGCGATCGCCCCACCTGTCTCTGAGGGAATAGCAGCTTCGTGGCCGATTAACAGCTAGCATCGAGGACTGGTGCAATTCATTTGCTCGACAGCAACGAAGTTAAAAAAATTCACAGGCAACTGCTGCAAGTTATCTTTGCAACTGTAGGGTTGAGTAGAGCGGTTGAGCCACTGGATTCAGGCATGGAGCTGCTGGATTCATTAGCAGGACTACTGCATTCAGTTGTTGAGCTACTGCATTCCGGCATTGAGCCACTGGACTCCGGCACTGAGTCACTGCATTCCGGCATTGAGTCACTGGATTCCGGCACTGAGTTACTGCATTCCGGCATTGAGTCACTGGACTCCGGCATTGAGCCACTG
>CAZGHV010000147.1:0-2910 GCA_964525705.1 uncultured Candidatus Saccharibacteria bacterium
ACTTACTTGAAGCTTAACGAGAAGTATTATGACAAAAAAGCGAAACGGCGTTAGAATTTTGCATTCTTCTCTTTATAAATCCAGTTTAGAAATTTTTCACATTGCTCATTATCACTACCAATTTTAAGGTATGGCAGTAACAACGTGATTTCAGGTTCTGGATCATCTACTATTTTATTGAAGAAGTTGGTTGGAGATAAATTTTCTTCATAGTACTCAATTACATTTCTACGCAGCTCATCAATCTGTTGTTGATCCATTTGCATAATAAGGTCAACTTTTTCAAGCAAATCTTGTTTACTAGAAAATTTGACACATGTTTTCAAGTGTTCAAAAGGTGGCAAAAAACAATCTGCGTAGTTAATTAAAGGAATAGTCCCTACTGCCATTGATTCAACAGCATTATGACACAATGGCATATTTACTCCGGGACAGCAAATAAAAAAGTCGCATGTTGCGATCATCTCCAGCCACTGTTCACTCGGAATCCTGGCATCCGTAACAAGACATTTATGCATATAATTGCCATTAATTAAGTTCAATAATTCATCATAGGTTTCAACCTTTAATAAATCTTTTGAATGCAATTCAATTGCCTGGATAACATGGGGTCTTAATAAGATATCAAACTTTTCAGAGAGCCAAACACTATTTAAATACTTTTGACTGGTGTTCCCAGCAAAAAATAGTCTAATCTTTCGGGCGCTGCCCCTCAGCTTCTGCAAGCGCTCATGCTCATATACATTGTAATGATCAGGATGCATGGTATATGGCATAATAACTCGAGAATTTTCATTTAATGTCGAGGAGGTGATGTCAAAGTTTATATTTACTAATTTCTTCCATGTCCTTTTTCTTAGGGTTTCAGAAGGTTTGTCCTGTATCAGAATTTTATCTTTTGTTTGTTCGGAAACGTTGGTTGCAAAGAATAGATTCTTAATTGTATATATACGTCTTCCATATTCACCCATTCTAATATAATCTTGAAAGTTATTTTCCTTGAGGATTACAACTTGTTTCCTTCCAATAGTTAAGAAGCTGACAAAAAGATATAAATATCTTCCAAACACAGGTGAAGGATACAAATCCTTGTCTTCAAGATAAATATATAGTTCGTCTTCTTCTGAAGCTCGCCTAACAATTTTAGTGCGAGCAGTATCTCTGAAGTAGCTTAATAGAAGTAGTACATAAGATTTTACTTTTTTTACTTTATTAACCAGCTTCTTTAGTAGCTTCATTTGTGATCATCCTAATTTATTTAGAAGAGTTTACTGAATTAGATCTCTTTGGGTTCATTCCCCATGCCTACTGACGGAATACCTGTCAAGGCTTGCTCCATGGGTTCATAGCTTTGATTCTCAGGAAAAGGCACAGAAATTAGGAGATGATTGACTTGAGCCCCATCAAGCTCAACTACATTGCGGCAAATTTCTCGGAACTGGTGTTGCATTTGGGGAGGCACGACACATCCATCCAAGTGCGTTGTTTCTAACTCAATATTTCTTAATCAAGCATGAAATTGGTAGATGGCATAATGTTTTTCAATCTTAACCTGAGTTCGATATAAGACTCATCCAGGTTGGCAGTTTTATAGTAACTCTACTGAGGTTTCGTTCTGGGAGTTTAAGCAAATCTGTCGTAGATTTGTTTCAAACTTGCTACAAGTTTATCTTGGAGTTATCAAGGAGTCAGCAATTCTAGTCCATCAAGTGGTCAATTTAAGAGTTGTCAAAAAGCCCAGGTCTAAGTTTCCTGCCAAGAAGCATCATTCTCTCAGGAAACCCTGCGACAGCAACTTACCTTTACGCTTTCCGACTCTGCTTGAGGCTTAACTGAGAAGTATTGGCATAGAACTCCTAAAAAACCAGGAGGCCGCCCCGGTTTTTCAGGTAAAAATTCTTTAGTAGGCTGTTGCGGTCTTACCGAGTAGCCTGGGTTTGGCCCAACTCTTCTGCTAGCATGTGATGGTAAATCTCCTGCAGGTAGGGAGTGATTGCATTATTTTCGATGCCGTATCCCAGACTGGTCCAGGTGCTGGAGAGGAGTCGCAGGACCTGAGAAAGTTTGCCTGCTGCCAGTAGCGCCGAGATATCAACCCCATCCCAGGCTAGAGGATCAGTGAGCCATGCATAGACTACGCGGTCCTGATACTCCGGTTCAAAGCTGTAGGTTTCCCAGAACAAAAAAGCGGAGGGATTAGGGTGGTAGAGTGCTGCTTTTTCTAGCCAGGTGGTCGTCAGAAACTGATACCGTCCGGCGGCAGTGGTGCAGTTGCCCTGATTAGGACCGAAATGGATCGGCACACAGCGATCAGGATGCTGGCTGAGACTCTGGATATGAGTACCGCCGTAAAGCAGGGTATAGGGACTGGCATCGTTAGCTTCAGTGGCAGAAATAGTGCGCATCAGGGCTCGAATGTGAGGATCGCCCCCAGTCATTTCCAGAGGGGCAATCTTACCAGGGGGGAAATGGGGAAAGAAACGCCATCGTCCAAGGTTAACGCACTGAAATAGGGTCAGGCCCCCACAGAGTCCCAGGACGAGCAGATGCAGCCGCCATCCTGATCGCTTTGTTTTTCTCACGGCGGTAGATTGTCCCAAAGCAGCTACTCCTCAGCGATCGCACTCCAACAGTGTTACCCTTGCATCATCCTCTGCAACAGCCTTTTATGACTGTTCCTGATTAGCAAAGAAGCAGCATTTTTGTCCTTCTTTACTAGCATCAAGCTGCAGCGATTTTTAGCTTACCTTGACACAATAGCAATTCTCAATCCCGTGAAATGTAGGCTTCAGCAGTCATTTCAGATCCAGCAACCTGGCACAATTCCGCAACAAGTCATCTTTCGGCATCGCCTTGAAGGACAATCTAGGCAACCCCGGCGAATAGATCACTGAAGGAGCGCTCCAGAGC
>CAZGHV010000148.1:0-2907 GCA_964525705.1 uncultured Candidatus Saccharibacteria bacterium
GCCAAGCCCACAACCCATTTACGAGCCTTCTTGATCACATCTGCCATCAAGAATTCATTTTGGAACGAAGTCATGTATAACCAGCCAATGTACATCAATATGCCAGTGAAATAGATGCCTGCAGCGGCCCAGATGATGTAAACAATCCGCACAAACCAGTATTCCAACTGCCGCAAAGACGGTGGTCGTGGAACTGCCCGCACGTCCTCAGAATCAAACTGGCCATTGCTATTTATATCACAATAATAATCTCCCGCAGATTCCTTCACAGGCAAAGAGTTGCCACCGGCATCCGTAACTGTACAATAATAATTCTGGATATTTGACCCCTGGAAGTTCTGAGCATTTGCAACAACAGGGTGAAGAAACAGAAGCATTCCGGCAACTCCCCACAGTACAAAGAGCTTAAACTTCATATCTTTCACCTTTTGGAAAGTATTTAAACTAGAGCTACATTATCAGAACACAGACAGCAGCTTGCTAACTAATACACCTTACAGCCAACATATCCTCTATCAATTTCCCCCGTTACCACCAGAGTTATTTATTAGTAGTGCTTTTTGTCAGAGCTTCACAAGCTTTTATGCATTCAGTATTTTCAGTCCCGCACTGATCCTCACAATCCACTCCTTGGTCAAGTAACCCGCTGCCGCCAAAGAACGCCAACACTAGCACCAAACCTACTATTCCCACAAACAATAAAGCTATACCTATAAATACACTTTTTATGGCCTTTGTTGCCTCCTGTATTTTGCCCTCTTCACCCTGGCTTTGAATATACTTGACAGCATTTGTAACTATTACATAGACAGCGATAATTACTATGGCAGCAAATAGCACTGTCACCCCCAAATCTATCCATCTACGTACTACAGTACCAGCATTTGCACTTGCCTCAGCTCCACTGCCCAACCCAAACGTCTCACATAGAGCCTGCGGGAGAAACGTACATAACCCTATTTCACCATTACCACCAGCATAAACAGGTACAGGATTTGGTACTACCAGCAAAAATGAAAGCCCCAAGAAAACAACCGCAATAATTTTCCGTATTTTGTTCACAGATAAAAAAATAACAGCTACGAATAATCTACTAAATTTTAGACAAGATTACAACTTTAGACAAATATTTGGCTAATTTCCAAAACATCCTCTGTCCAAGGCTTCATCTGACAAGTCAACATTCTCTGGCAACAGAGCATATTGGAAATAGTATTTTGCTTTGCTTGATGTACTACACTCACTAAATGCCTTTGGCCATTCCCAAAATGGACCCACACCAAGAAATGATGCAATCAAGATTAACCCTATCATAAACACAAATACCAAGGACACAGATACTAGCACATTCGTAACTTTCTTCTTACCAGAAGCCAAAGCATCATCATTGCCCTGCCCAGCTACTATCTGTAACGCTGCCCTCACTATCAGAATAAACCACAGCACCATCACAGCAAAGAATACCAAGGTAGCAAAAGCTCCCAGGTACGACATCAATGAGTAATTACGGATCACATCCGGATCTAGAAAGACAGGCAAAAAGACAGGTTGTAATCCGATATAGTCTTGGTCCACAACAATATCTCCCGCCCATACCACAGAGGGCATAGCAAGCAATAGTGCCAAAGCGAGGAGTGTCAATAATAGTTTCCTACGTAGCATTTGCGAGCTGATTAATAAATAGATTAAACCCCAATAAGTCTTCATCCAGGCGCGAGATTGTATCCAGCGAGCCCACCCCCAAATAGCTAGCAACCAGCTGTGCAATCAAAATGCTGATCACAACCAAAACAAATCCCACCAATGCATTTGTCATTGTTTTCTGTGCTTGTGCCACATCATCGTCTGTCTCTGCCTGAGCTCTTTTTACGGCTGCAAAAATCCCCAAGCCAGCAGTGGCCAAAGCTACTACACCTAGAAACATGGACATCACCAAAAAAATTAGCTGCCCCACGGCTTTATCACTATCAAGCCGGATAGCTACATTAAAAATATTAATCGGGATATCTAGCGTTTTAATACGAATGTTAATATCCCCTGCACACACACACACTTCACAATCCACTTTTGGGTCAACCAATTTTGCTCTTTGGCAAGCAAAATCTACCCGATAGTCCGAGCAACCCTCTGGACACTCATAATCAGTATCATTCTGAGCATAAACAGGTGAAAAGATGCCCGCAAACAGAACGAAGCAAATAGTCAAAAATGTCGGTAATAAGCGTCCTGGTTTCATGTCCCCAAGCTAAGCAGACTCCCTTGTACTCCAACTAACCTACCCACAAAATCCACCAGCACAGGAGCCAAAACTATAATGGCAAACCCCACTATCGCCGCTACCATGATTTTGCTGCTCTTAGCTACCTTATCTGCATCTCCTTGGGAAGTAAGCCTAGTCCAACCACCGATCATGAGGGCTATAACTAGCACAACTACCACTGCAGTCCTAAAGACTCCCCCAAATACATTTATTAGTTCCTCCAGCGTGTTATACCTGCTGGGATTTGGCAAATAGTATTGAGCAACAATGCTGCTGGGGGCTGCCAGCATAACCAGCAACCAGAATGATATGTGCCTAAGCCTACGAATCATACCCACAATTTAGCTTATTTGCAGATGTTACACAAGCAGATACATCACACCGCATAGAGAAAACTGACCTCAAAGTCCAAAGAATCCAGGTGGAACTACATCCAGTACATTGACACCGATCAGCCTCAATATCACTACACTGAAAACAACCACCACTACACCCCCGAGAGTAGCAAATACCGCTTGCCAAGCTTCCTTTATTTTTGCATCTTCTGTACTTTTCCCGATAATTATTCCCAGATAGATAATCCTTAATAGAGCTATGCCACCTACCACCCCTAGCCCGATGCGGATGAGAAAAGTAAATATCCCTTC
>CAZGHV010000149.1:0-1815 GCA_964525705.1 uncultured Candidatus Saccharibacteria bacterium
TCTTGAACCTATTCAAGATGTTCCTTCATCAGGTCCACAGACTTAGTATAGGGGTGACTACCGCCATAGTCTACGTAGTTCAAATAGCCTGCATCTACATATTCCCTAGTAACGCTGGTTCCATTGGCTTCATTTTGCCAGACAGTGAACGAGCCTCCTAAAACTTTCTCTCCATTAGGATGCAAGGAATCCCAGGCAGCTTTCAGGACACTATTGACATATTGACTAGCGGTACCCTGCCAGTATTTGCCGTTGCCACCTTCGACAACATTTAATTCATTGAGAATCTCCCAAACGTCAATCGCATCTTTCATTCCGGAAAGGTTCTGTGCCCAATCAAAATAATCCTTGACCTCAGAATAGGTAGGGACTTTCTTTTGATTAAACATCATAATTACATTAAAACCTGCTTCTTTCAAATCCTTGGCCTTCTGAAATGCGCTGGGCTCACTTTTACTGTTCCAATTCACGTCCACATAGAGCTTAACCCACTTCACACCCAGGTCGTTGAGAACCGGAATTGCTTTAGAAACGTTTGTTTCATTGCCTACAAACATGCCATAGAAATCCTCAGATCCTACGGCTTTAGTTCCATGTTGATTTAGTCCCAAAACTGAAAAAAAACAGAGACTGAATAGACAAACCAATAGGATGGCCTTTCTGGAAATCGCCTTCAACATAATTTTACCTCAATTAAAACCATCTCTGCTGATCGCAGAGTCAGCACAAAAACTGGCTGAGCAAGGGATACTAGAAATCTCCTGCCAAGCTGATAGCTACAGTCGGATTAGAACTTTATTAAGCTTTGGAGATCGCGCTCTAGTGGCCAGCTTGTTACCAATCACTCAATTAAATCAGGAACACCAACGTAATCCGTAATCAATGATTGTCTGAATTGAAGATTTTCACATCAAACTAGAAGTGAACAGTGTGCACTTCCCTTTCTAGATGTGGAAGTCAACTTGGAAATTGTTGTCCAGCTAACTCGATTCAACCGCAAGCAGGTTTGCAATCTTATGAGAGTGCAGTTTTTTGGAGTTGTGGTTTTAGTTCCCCTTTTTCATCTACTACAGTGGTCTTCTAAGGATGGATTTGTTCTGTATCTAATCTAAGTAAAACTAACCCATTATGGATGAGATAGATAAGTCAACAGAGAACAAAATTAGAATCTACCTGCTCGTCAAATTTCAGCCAAAAGAATTTTTAGTTGTCCTCAAGGCTTGCACGAAGAAGAGGATACCTCGATTACATTCCCTTGTATAACGCATATACAATTTTTTTGGATTTGGTCGACGAAACAAATCTATTAATCACAAAAAAGCCTATCTTGCTATCCGGAGGCAGTGCAGCACTTTGCAATAAAAACCTTAAGAAAACTTTATGAAGCCAGGTGTTACGGGTGTTTTTACTTATAAAATTCAGGGATTTCTGAGCTTTCTTTAACAGCTTTCCCGTCACTTAAAATACCAAAATCAAGAACTCCGCCGCAAGCGGACGGGGTATGGAAGCAGAGCTGCTCCCGAACCTGAAGATCGGATTGCAGTTTGTCCTCTTCGCCGCAGAGCGGCGGGGAATGTACCCTTACTAGATTCAAAAGAAAAATTAGAAGGTCAGTAAACAGCCGTACTTGATTAAATAGAACACCAGAAAAACTAGGGGTAGACCCTAGTTTTTCTGGTTAATTTTAAGCATAACCGCCTGCTTAGTTGAGTGGAGCAGTATTCCACTCAACTTGATGGATAGCTGAGAGTTAAATATAGCGATTTTCAATTTGATGAGGTAAGGTGAGGGGCTGCCGTCTTCGGTGGCAGCCCC
>CAZGHV010000149.1:1825-2905 GCA_964525705.1 uncultured Candidatus Saccharibacteria bacterium
GGGGGGCCCCCCCTCACCCTATACTTCAACGAACTGAGAATTGCTATATTCTGAACTCCTAAGTAGTTGAGTAGAGTACAAAATACTCTACTCAGTAGATAAAATAGGGCTAATTCTAGGTAACTGTTCACAGGGTAACGACAGAATGCGGGTTTCAGCCGTTGAAACTGACTGATCTAGCGAGTTTGACTGGGATCTTGAAGCTTAGAGGAGCCTCAAACCCTACTAACTTCGTACCCCTGTGAACGGTTACAATTCTAGTTAGTCCCAGCTATTATTTGGGCCAATCTTCATACATGTCGTAGAAGGGTTCTTTAGGAGTGTAGGAAGTAGTCACGACACCGGGCCATCCGCCCTCTGAACCTGACTCTAATAGGCGATAATGGCAGGCGATATAAACTATATCGTCAACTGTCGGGCGAACATCATCCAGCATTTTTCTCCAGGAGTCATAGTTAGATTGTTGCTTGAAGTTCCACTCGGTGAGGATAATGGGCTTAGAACCGTAAACTGCTTTGACATCTTGAAGGTGTTTCTTCATCTGGTCCACAGTCTTAGTGTAGGGGTGACTACCAGCATAGTCCACATAGTTCAAATAACCTGCATCCACGTATTTCTTGGTAATACTGGTTCCATGGGTGTTATTTTGCCAGGCAGTAAACGAGCCACCTAAAACCTTTTCTCCATTAGGATGTAAGGAATCCCAGGCAGCTTTTAAGACGTTATTGACATATTCACTGGCGGTACCCTCCCAGTATTTGGAGAGATTCAACTCGTTCAGAATTTCCCAGACGTCGATCGCATCTTTCATGCCTGAAAGGCTCTGTGCCCAATCAAAATAAGCCTTAACCTCGGAATAGGTCGGCACTTCCGATTCATTAAACACCACGATTACCTTAAAGCCTGCAGCCTTTAAATCCTTAGCCTTCTGAAATGCACCGGGCGTACTTCTACTGTCCCAATCCACATCTACCCAGAGGCGAACCCACTTCACACCCAGGTCGTTAAGGACCGGAATTGCTTTAGAAACGTCTGTGTCATTGCCTACGTACATGCCGTAAAAATCATTCGATCCAACGG
>CAZGHV010000150.1:0-2875 GCA_964525705.1 uncultured Candidatus Saccharibacteria bacterium
TCTAATCACCGGAATTGTGAATATGTACACTGCAAACGAAACAGAAGGATAGACGTATACCGGTCTCTATTGTTAAAGTAAATATCTTAACAAGAGAATTGCAATTACACACTGTCAACTTACATTAAAAATATCTTTTATTTAAGCAACATGCCACCGGGAAAACCACCAGATCCACGAGATTTTGAAGAAATAACCTGGAAATATGGAAGAATAATTGCTTCAGCGCCAAATATAATGGGGCTAAACCGGGAGGAAAGTTTAGGTGCATGTTTGGACTTTCTAAATAAAGTGATTCAATGGTTCGGCAAGCACTTCTCCCGTGAAGGGATAGACCTTCACGATTTGGGGGCAGAACTAAACAGATGCCGAAACAGCCTTATTGATGTCCAGAAAACTGGCAAATTTTCCAGCCTCTCTAGTTCTCCCTTTTCAGATGTTACTAAGGGTAATTTATATAAAAAATCTTTTCTAGATAATGATTGGGACCAAGCCTATAACCTAATAATTAAAGTTGAGACCCTGGTAAGAACTCTGATTCAAAAAGGGACATCGGAATCATAAGCTGCCGAGGTCTGACAAGAAACAAGAAATTATCAAATATCTAGTGCGAAACCCCAATGGACATTCCTCAATTCAATAGTGATGCGAATAATTTAGCAAATAACCTACTTCTTACAGCCGCCAAAAACAAAGAGACCCTAGGAGCTGCAATTTCGGAATTTTGGCATCTAGGAATGCGGAAGGGGCAACTATCGATGAGGTAGTGGCAAAGGTAGGAATACTTATGGAGACGTTGAGAATCTTCGGTGATCTTAATCTCATACAAGAACGTATACAGAATTTGATAAATATCACTGATGTTGATCAACGCAGACAACTAGTTGCCACAATTTGTCAGAGCGTAAAGAACGTCATATTTGACACTATCACATCATACTTTCTCAATAAGGAGATTGATGCAAGTCAGGAATACTCCCAAACAATACCCAATCTCATAGAAACGATCCCAGATGATTATTCTTCAATGAGTTCTGAATGTCGCATCTCCCTTTGGAATAGCTTTGATCAGCATATTGAAGCGTTATTTCGAGAAGACAAAGATAGCAAAGAGGCAGGTTTGCTCCTACATTTAGCCATAGTGCTTGGCATACTCCCCAGCCAAAATGCCTGGAAAGTCAGCTGATTCGGTTGAGCAAATTCAGGATTCTTTTATTTACAGGCATAAAGAGTACAATTCTCGGATTACTTCCCTGGACAAGCGCCTTTGTGATTTTTGCTTAAAGGGCGGCGGACTGAGCCAAAAAGGCCGAACTTTCGTTCGGCCAAATTGTTCCTAGCGCCGACCTATTTTCCCAGGACCCTGCGGTCCAAGTATCTTCGGCGCTGACACGTTTCACTTCTCTGTTCGGTATGGGAAGAGGTGGGTCCACGTCGCTACAGACACTAGGGCACAAGGCAGAAACTAAATCTCTGCTCCTCTGCTCTAGTGACTGAAAATTATTCAGTTTTCAAATTCTCTCAAAACTGAATAGAAGAACATGTGCCGCATACGACTGGGGCCTTTAAAAAAGGTCACAGTCTACATACGGCTCCAGGAAAAACGATTATGTTGCACGCTATCAAACGCTTTAAAAAAAGCAAGAGAAAGCTTCGACTTATTAGTACGCCTCGGCTGAATGCATTACTGCACTTACACCTAGCGCCTATCAACCCAGTAGTCTTCTGGGAGTCTTATGACGAATTTTAATCTTGGGACTGGCTTCCCACTTAGATGCTTTCAGTGGTTATCCAAATAGCAACGTAGCTACCCAGCGATGCTCCTGGTGGAACAACTGGTACACTAGAGGTTACCTGACCCTGGTCCTCGCGTACTAAGGGCCACTTCCCTCAAAATTCGAACGCCCACACCGGATAGAGACCAACCTGACTCACGTCGGTTTGAACCCAGCTCACGTGCCATTTTAATGGGCGAACAGCCCAACCCTTGGAACCTTATACAGCTCCAGGATATGACGAGCCGACATCGAGGTGCCGAACCTTGCCGTCGCTTTGGACGCTCGGGCAAGACTAGCCTGTTATCCCCGGGGTAACTTTTATCCTTTGAACAATGACGCTTCCACGCGCCATCAGAAGGTCACTAAGCCCCACTTTCGTGACTGCTCGACCTGTCAGTCTTGCAGTAAATCCACCTTATGCCTTTATACTCTTCGGCTGATTTCCATCCAGCCTGAGGTGAACTTAGGAATCTTACGTTATCTTTTAGTAAGAAATCGCCCCAATTAAACTACCCACCTGGCAATGTTTAGGTATCCCGAAACAACTTGCAGATGTGCGCATAGCAATCACAAAGCAGAAAACCGATCCAATGATTTGGTGACTCTTTTGCCTCATAAAAACTAGACGACACAGTGTAAGCTGTTTCGGGACCCTATCAGAAACAAATTAATTACAGGGAAGTGTTACATTGACGGCTCCACGCCAGCTAACGCCAACGCTTCAAAGCCTCCTCCCTACGCTCTACAGCAAAAAACTTGTCCCAATGCCAAGATGTAGTAAAGATCCCGGGGTCTTTTTGTCCAGGTGCGGGTAGGCCGCATCTTCACAGCCATTTCATTGTTCGCCGAGCTCCTTGTCAAGACAGCACTCCACTCGTTACGCCGTTCGTGCGGGACGCCTATTAAGCGCCGAGGAACTTCGCTACCTTAGGACCGTCATGGTTACAGCCGCCATTCACCAGTACTTAAGTTGCAGGCTCCTTCTCCGATAAATCGGAGATATCACCCACTTCCGTAATATTCTGGCATTGGGCAGGCGTCAGCCCGTATACATCCACTTACGTGTTAGCACGGACCTGTGTTTTTGTTAAACAGTC
>CAZGHV010000151.1:0-2832 GCA_964525705.1 uncultured Candidatus Saccharibacteria bacterium
CTGCTCCAGAGGGAGGTGAGCTGTCCGTGGAACTGAAGAAGGATGATACAGTTAAGGTAACTGCCGTTACAAAAGGCAAGGGTTTTCAGGGTGTAGTAAAACGTTGGGGATTTCACGGAGGCCCTCGCACTCATGGACAGTCAGATAGGCACCGTGCACCAGGTTCAATTGGCGCTGGCACAACGATGGGTAGAGTGATTAAGGGCTTGAAGATGGGTGGACATATGGGTAATGTTAAGCGAACCATTCGTAATCTGAAAGTTGTTGATTTGATGGCGGATGAAGGGATACTGCTTGTTGCTGGGTCAGTCCCAGGGCCAAATGGTAGATATGTTGTAATTCAAAAGCTAAGCTAGAAAAGCATGAGATTAGATATTTACGATCAAACAGGGAAAAAAACGGGCAAAAAGGCAGAACTGGCAGACGAAGTGTTTGGTACTTCGGTAAACAAGTCTTTATTGTCTCAATATGTATTTACCTATCTGTCAAATCAGCGTGAAGCTATCGCTCATGCAAAGGATAGAGGAGCAGTAAGTGGAGGTGGAAAGAAGCCTTGGAAACAAAAAGGTACTGGCAGGGCTCGAGCAGGATCAAACAGGTCACCGTTGTGGAAAGGTGGTGGGGTGACATTTGGACCTTCAAGTATGAGGAATTGGAAAAAACAGCTGAATAAGAAAATGAAAAAAGGAGCAATTTGCAGTGCTTTCTCTGCACTTGTAAAGGCAGATAAACTAAAGTTGTTGCAAGATATTAAGCTGGAGGAAAAACAACTCACTAGGCAAGCATTGCAGATAGCAGAAGCTTTGGCTCCACAATCTAAGATGCTGTTAATTACAAACGGAAAAAGCCAGGAGGTATTGAATGCGTTCTCAAACCTGCCAAAGACAAAAGTTTTACCAGTAAACGAGATCTGTGCATATGATCTAGTTGTAGCAGGGACGGTGGTGATGCTGGTAGATAGCTTGCCATACACACAGAATTGGATAGTAAGTTCAAAGAATTCAGAAGAGGTATCAAATGAGACAGATTAAAAGCCCTATTATAACTGAAAAAACACTCAAGCTAGCTAGCGAGAATAATTGCTATACATTTGAGGTGGTCTTGGCTAGTGATAAACTTTCCGCAGCTCGCGAGATAGAAGCTTTGTACGGTGTGACGGTAGAATTTATTCGATCACATACTCGGCTAGGTAAGCCCTATGGTGTTGGGAAGTTCCGTCAACTACAAAGACGCAAACCTAGCAAGAAGATAATGATATTTAAATTAAAGGCAGGCGATAAGATAGAAGAATTTAAGGCTTAAAGAAATTATGGCTATTCGTACATTTAGACCTACAACACCCACAAGAAGGCATACTGCTTTGGTGGATACTCGTGGTCTTAGCAAAGTGAAGCCAAACAAAAGACTTGTCTCCTCAATTAAGTCAAAGGGCGGGCGTAATGCCAGCGGCAGGACGACAGTGCGTCACAGAGGAGGTGGTGTGAAGCGTGCGTACAGAAATGTGGACTTTAACAGATCAAAAATAAATATTCCTGCAACTGTTGAAAGCATAGAGTATGATCCAAATCGCACAGCTTTTTTGGCTTTACTTAAGTATGCAGATGGAAGCTGGAGCTATATTGTCTCACCAGACAATCTGAAGGTAGGTGATGCTGTTGTAGCAGCAGAAGAGGCATCAATTGAAGTGGGAAATGCACTTCCTTTGAAGAATATCCCGCAGGGCACTACTGTGCATGCGGTGCAGATACAGGTTGGGGGGAAAGCGATCATAGCAAGGGGTGCCGGTACTTCGGTCCAGGTTATGGGTGGAGACAAAGGTTATGTGCAGTTGAGAATGCCCAGTGGTGAGATACGGTTGGTAGATGAGAACTGTTATGCTACTATTGGAACGGTCTCAAATCCGGAGCAGAAGAACGTAAAATTGGGTAAGGCAGGTCGCAAACGCAAAATGGGTATTCGACCTGCGGTGCGTGGAGTAGCGATGTCATATAAACACCCGCATGGAGCTGGACAAGGAAAGAGTGGAAGGCATGGTACTGGAGGACCAGCAAAAGACAGATGGGGGAATAAGGTTGGTGTCCGTACTCGCAAACATAGGAGTGTGAGCAGTAAGTTTATTGTTCGCCGTAGACCAAGTAGGCATGCATTTAAAAAATATAAGACAGTGATTTAATAGACAAATGAGCAGATCAAGTAAAAAAGGCCCATATGTTGATGAGCGATTATTGGAAAAAACTAGAAAGATGAAGCAGAGTGCAGCGCGTAAGCCTATCAAGACTTGGGCACGTAGTTCGACAATTTCACCAGAGATGGTAGGAATTACATATGAAGTACACAATGGGAAATGGTTCAACCAAGTATATGTTACAGAGTCTATGGTGGGTCATAAATTGGGCGAATTTTCCCTCACTAGAAAGTTTAACGGCCATAGCAAGAAAGGCAAAATCGCCAAAGCAATGGGTAGCACAGGTAGAGCAAACACGAACTAATAAAAAATATGGAAGCAGTAGCATATGTAAAAAATGTTAAAGGATCGCCTCGCAAGGTGAGGATTGTGGCGGACGCAGTGCGAGGAATGAATGCCCTGTACGCAATTGAAGCTCTAAAATATATGCGTAAAGGTGCTGCATTGCCGGTGATGAAGGTGGTAAAAAGTGCTGTGGCAAATGCGATCAACAATTTTGATATGCCTGCAGAACAATTGAAAATTACCAAAATAGAAGTCGGCACAGGATTAACATATAAACGAATGCGGGCAGAATCGAGAGGTAGAGGTAGAAGAATCTTGAAGAGAAACAGTAATATTTTTGTACATGTAGGTTTGCCTATGGT
>CAZGHV010000152.1:0-2826 GCA_964525705.1 uncultured Candidatus Saccharibacteria bacterium
GTTATATAACATAAGCAAATGTTGAATGTTTTAAATTTGGGACATATTCCGATATTGATTTTAACTAGTAAATTTGATTCGCCGTAAAGCATGAATAAACAGCAGATATAGAGGGATAACATTATTCCGCCTATTCCTCAAGTCAGCGCAGATTCAGCCTTTAAATACATATATAGTATTATCACCACAGAACTCACTGAAGAAGAGCGTGCGGAAATACTTAAATCAATAGTAACCGAAGGTGCTGTTATCAACCCACAATTTATACGTCAAATCCAGAAATCATTACCTCGAGGCACTTTAGATAACAGAAACGTTCTACTTGCACTACTTTACCAGTTTGCAGTACAGCTGGGTGTAAGTTTTGAAGAAGCAGACAGCTGGGCATGGAAGTGTGCAGGTTCATACGACACTGGCAGAATTTCCACAGAAAGTCCTAAACTTCCTATAGCAGTTATCACTTCCATCATCATTGCTATACTAGTAATCATCGCTGCTGCAAACATATCTCCTCAAAACGAATACTACTCTGGCCAGATAAATAAACTGATCCTGGGAACCTACAACGCTATCCAACACGGACCCGAAAGGAGTGATGAGCCATAGCATAAACTCCACAACACTCAAACTACTCGCAGCCCTTGAAAAGACGTGCTAGAGCAGTGGGCTCCTCAGACTTCTTCAGCTTCCCATTCAGCAAAAAGGTCATCAATCGTCATAGAATCCAAACCACCTCCCTCTACGAGACCTTTTGCCACATGTTCTGGAATCCCCAATAATACAAGCGCTACGACGGCAGACGTACCGCAATAAAGTGGAAAAGTCGCTTTCCATTCATCATACAATTCCTCAAAAATAATCATTCCAAGCTCCCCTTGACATCCGCGCACACGAATATGCAAATAATGCTTACCCTGATCATAGGGCATATGATACACACATATCTCAATTTTCGTTCGCCCGATCTCAAATACTTCCCTTTTAAATTGTGCTAGCAACCCTGCAACTAGCAAATTATGCAATTTTATATGATGTGATATTGTAGGCGTTTGCCGGGAAGCTGCATCTTCCAGAACTATCTTACCTTTGCCAAGCCTTCTATCGCCCTCCATTTTATTAGAAAATAAAGCGACACACGATAGCATACTCATGCAAGCTTTGTGATGGAGAAGTATGTTGCCGGCATTTGCAAATGCTATCATTTGTTCATGCAGCCACAGCAAATAGAGATCAACCCCGCATTCGTCCAAGCGTTATTACTCATTAAAAATGGGGAAAATGTGTTTATCACAGGTAAAGCAGGCACCGGGAAATCTACCTTACTAAGTTACTTCCGGCAACAAACAAACAAAGCTATAGCTGTATTGGCACCCACTGGAGTTGCGGCTATCAATGTGGATGGAGAAACAATTCATTCGTTTTTCAAATTCAAACCAGGGACTACACCATCCGAAGCTCACAAATTGGGGGGAAAAATCGCCGGGACGGACAAAGTCACCACATATGCAGCTATAGAGACAATCATCATCGACGAGATATCCATGACCAGAGCAGACTTGCTAGATGCCATAGACGCATTTCTGCGAGCAGCACTACAGAAAGAAGCCTCATTTGCCGGGAAACAATTAATAATGATCGGAGACCTATATCAACTACCTCCAGTAGCTAGAGGAGAGGAGCGTAAAGCGCTACAGGAGGTTTATACCACTCCATACTTTTTCTCTGCAAAATGCATCCAGAAGTTAATAGAATCAAACTCATTGCAACTCGTGGAGCTTGAGAAAGTTTACCGACAATCAGACCCAGAGTTTATAGAAAGATTGAATCAGATCCGCCTGGGCGATCGGGATACAGACCTACTCAATCACATAAACACAAGGGTCATCAAACCAGACACACATCCTATTAACGATGGTATCTATCTCACAAGCCGTAATGATCAAGCAGATGCCACAAACAGGGAGGAGTTACAGAAGTTGCCAGGAGCAGCAAAAGTATTCACTGCACAGATTGCTGGCGAGTTTCCTAGTTCAAGCTATCCCGCTCCGGAGCAGCTAGAACTGAAACCAGCTGCCAGGATTATGTTTTTGAATAACGACCCACTAGGACGCTGGGTAAATGGCACTCTGGGGGAAATACTATCTGTCAATGAGGAAGAGATAGAAGTAAGAATTGCAGAGACTGGATTCAAAGTGCATGTAGCACCTCACAAATGGGACCTAAGCAAAACTATTTATGATCATAAAATTAAAGGCCTCTCTCGCCAGTCTATCGGGTCATTTACGCAAATACCCATGAGACTAGCATGGGCTATTACCATTCACAAAAGTCAAGGAAAGACCTTTGATAAAGTAGTTATTGATCTGGGAAGATCTGCGTTTGAGCTAGGACAGACTTACGTAGCACTCAGTAGATGCCGCAGCCTGCAAGGCATTTCTCTCGTGCGACCTTTACGACCAGGAGATATCCGCATGGATCACAAAGTATCAAAATTCTTAACTAGTTTCCAATATAGACTCTCAAATCAATTACAGTCCGAAGAAGAGAAAACTAAACTCATAAATTCTGCCATCCAGGAAAAGAAAAGACTACTCATAGTCTATCTCAAAGGAAAAAATGAGCGCAGTGAAAGGATTATTCGCCCACAAAGAATAGGAATGCTTGCTTTCAAAGGAATAGAGTATCCAGGACTAGAAGCTTTTTGTGAAAAAGCCCAAGATATGAGGAATTTCAACATTGAAAGGATATTGCGGGTAGAAGCTGTAACTTCTTAAAGCAGATGCTTGTTGTCGACTTGCCCCACAATAAATAGCTATGATATATTCC
>CAZGHV010000153.1:0-2823 GCA_964525705.1 uncultured Candidatus Saccharibacteria bacterium
GGTGGTGATAGGCGAAATAGATGATAATCCAGCCAAGCGATATTCATATGTTCACGATCTACTAGCAGCCTCAACATTTGTTTCTGAATGTGTTGATGTTGAACTTGGCTGCGTTTTTTTGCTTCAGGAGAGAAAAGCTCCGGATTTGCCAAAACTTTGCTAGTAGCTTGTAGTTTGAGTATCTGAGCTTTTAGACGCTGATTCAGTGTGAAGATATAGTCATCAACTGTTTGAGAAGTAAAGTCCAATATCGGAGGAGCATTTAGTTCGATTGTGACTGCACTAGAGAATAATTCTGTATACTCTAGCCACACAGTTTCTTGAAGGTGGGATCTAGTCTGAGTGAGTATAAGTGCTGCTAGAATGCCTACTAGCAAGAAACACCCCCACCAAAGCGAGTGGCGGCGTACAATTGCCCTCATGAAGTTATGGCCGTTCTGTGAGTATAATCTGAACCACTTTCTCTTCACCATCACGCAGATATTTGAGATCAATGCTATCACCTACCGCATACTTTTGAATCTCTGCTTGTAATGTGTTTCCACTATCCAATCTTTGGCCATTGATTTCGAGGATAATGTCCCCAGGCTTTAGCCCGGCTTTGGCAGCCGGACTACCCGGCTCTATTGCTGGCTGTATTGAGCCATCAGTCAATTGCAAGTCATTGGCGATGCGGGCTCCGTATGTTACAGGGTACTCATTCTCTTCTGCATCTGTAATCATCTGGTATCTCACTCCTAAATATGGACGACGAATCTCCCCAAACTCTGTAACTGATTCTACGATTTGGACGATGGAGTTAATGGGGATCGCAAAACCAATATTTTCTGCATCTGCTGCTACTGCTACATTTACGCCAATCACTTTTCCGGTGATATCCAGCAAAGGACCACCAGAATTACCGGGATTTATGCTGGCATCGGTTTGAATCACCCCCTCCAGCCTTTCTGTGGTCCCATTTCCTCCGGCTATGATAGAGCGACTAAGCCCAGAGATAATCCCAGCACTCACAGTATTACTAAATTCTCCCAAAGAATTCCCGATAGCTATCACTCTCTGACCGATTTTGAGTGCGCTAGAATCTCCAAATTGCAAGTATGGCAGGTCATATCCAGGCTCTATCTCAATGATGGCTATGTCCAGAATTGTGTCTCTATCTATCACTGTTGCGGGGAATTGGCTGCCATCATTTAGCACTACAGTATAATTGGCGGCTGCATCTTCCACCACGTGTCTATTCGTAATTATTAATCCATCTGTCGAAATTATGAACCCAGATCCAGATCCTACCTGGGTCTCTTCTGTCCCCAACTGTGAACGTGGCTCACCACGGAAGAAGTCCCACGCATCCCAATCTTCATATATGGGGAGATCTTTGGTGATAACTATGCTCACAACAGCTGGGCTTGCAGACTCTGCTACATCTATGATGGCAGAGCTTTCATCGGTAATCTCTATGTTGGAAGTGATATTCTCTCTTTCTCCCGCGCCTTTTACAAAAATTCTGCTCCCCAAGCCGGCGCCTATTAAGCCAGCTACAAAAGATAGTCCTACCAAACAACCCGAAAGTGCAACCATGCCGAGAGTAGTTGCTGTACGATTTGTGCTTGTCATGGTTTTAGTTACTGAAAATCTTTAATATTTTATCATCTATATGTGAAGTGTAGTTGAAGAGTTAAGATCCCTAATGTGCGAATATCTTACTAGCCAGATGCTGTGCCTCCTGCAAGGTCTGTAAAGGTATACCTGTTTTCTCCGCAAGTTGCATGCTGTCTGATTCCCATAGTTGAGCAAGCAAAATTATGTCATTCTCCACCAGTGCATCTAGGTGCGGTTCTAGAATGCGAAGAGACGAAACCGGAAAAAGATCCTGGCGCACTACCCTATCTAGGATGCTGCTTCCGTAGGGTTTCTCCATGCTTAATAGATGCATGCCTTTGCAAGCAGCATATTTTTCTGCTTCTGAAGTGACTTTTGTGTTTGTAGCTAGCCAGACATGTTGAAAACCACCCGGCATTGAAGAGCTGTGGCGCACATCTTCAAACCTAGCGTAAACGTACAGTGCCACGCTTACATCAGACTTAATGCCATCTTCATTGTGAAATTTGCATTCCACCATATGATTTTCCCCATCCTTGGTGGCAATAACATCTATCTCGTGCGAGATACATTCGCCCTCTATCAATACTGGCGTTTGAATATTTGTGAATCCATCTGCTTCTAGTAGTTTTGCCGTATATCTCTCAAAGGTATGACCTGCAGGGCCAAATTTGCGCAAAGCTGGCTTGATATTATATCTAGCAATGAATAGCTCCGGTTGTGGAAGTTGTGCCAGATGGTCTGTAATTAACTGACGAAGCTCTGCTGTGGATGTCTCTTCAGAAAGCTCTGCTTCTAGCTGTTCCAGAATTTTTGATATGAAATCTGCTGGTACTTCAATGCGTGTTAATAAATCTGCGACCTTCTCTGCGGAAAATTCTTGAATATCGCCAGATGCTTTGCGGACATTTCTAGACATACGGAGGTAGTTTAGATGATATAATGAGAGGTGTAAATAACAAACATGGATTATCCTTTCTTGGCAATTTATATTGCTCCTCAGGGTGGTGAGGTGCAGTTGCGCTACTATCGGGAGAAGGAAGAGTTTCAGGTGATAGCAGAGCCAGCTTTGTCTCTCAACCGCATGTTGATGGAATTGGGGGGAATAATTGGTTTGGAAGGCGAATCTGTGGACTCATTGCTTGAGATGAGTGCTGCCGGGGAGGGGTATTTCCTGGATCCAGAACTGAAAGTTATGCATACAGGGGAGCTTGAGTTTGACTC
>CAZGHV010000154.1:0-2811 GCA_964525705.1 uncultured Candidatus Saccharibacteria bacterium
TTTCTGTTGAGCCACGGGGAAATGCCTACTAAAGACTAGCATTGAGACAACCAAGAAAGGTATAGGTAAAAAGATCACCCTCCCCCAAAAAACCTCTGCAGTAATCTTCTGCATCATTACCGCGACTCCCCAAAACGACAAAGACAAGGTAAATACAGCAAAGCTAATATTGAGGTAACTTTTCTTGTTATTTAACAATACAAATAGAGCCAAAGCCAACCCCGCCGCAGCAGATATAAAGGTGACAATGAAAAGTAGGCTAGAATTTGCCATATACTATTTTTGAGCTACAAACAGTATAGACTGTTCTGCATACACAAGTCGACTACTTTGGATCTTAAGTCCCACACTTTCAATTTTCTCCCGCAGCTCTTCTTCAGTTAAGAAGTGGTAATGTGACTTATTTGCCCTTGAAGAGATAACCATGTTAATGAGCAAAGCCGGCAGAGTTCTCAAAATAAGTAGTGTGAAGTGCATTATGCTATGTTTGTGAAGCTCGTATGTGAACATCTTCCCCATACTTGCCCCTTGCTTTGGGTTCACTACCAGCAGTTTGCCTCCTGGTTTTAACACACGCTTGCACTCAGCAAGCACGTTCTTAACATCTGCAAGCGGGTACAAAGAATGAATAAATATCACAGTATCAACAGAAGTATTATCTTCTGGGAAAGACTGGTTAAGATCTGTAGGTATGAATACAAACCGCTCATCCTTGACTTTCTTTTTTGCCAGATGCAGCATGGAGCGGGAAATATCCTTCCCCACCCAACTAAACTTCTCCTCTCCCAGTTTCAAACTAGCTTCTAAATTCCCACTCCCACAGCCAGCGTTGATAACAACATCCCCATCTTTAAACTGAATCTCAGAACCAACTATTTGCAAAAGCTCTTTATATGCAGAAAAGCTTAGCGTGGCTACATCATAGGAATGGGCATATACGTCCCAAATATTTATACTCATTTCTTATAAATAACCTTTAATGACTTTGCAGATCGCTCTGCAAATTGCTCTATACCCACGGGAATAAGCTCTGGCACCACCAAACTAGGGTCAGTGTTGTATACCTTGTTATACTCACTATTTAATGCTGCCAAATGCTCCATCACAAGTTTGGTAATAGATTTTATATCCTTTTCTACTTTGTGGATATTTTTTGTCTCAAATGTAATCTGCAGCTTCTGGTTAAAATTTTTATCGTTCTCTACAGATATGTAGAACTTGCCAGTTGTGTACGCTTGCATTTGTGGCATGCTCATAATTAGCTTTATATGCTCCACATAAATGTTAAACCCCATGAGCTGCACGGTGCCATCACTGCGTCCATGCAGATATACCAACGGTAAAGGAGAGACATTTAGCTGCTTCAGTAACTCAGACATATCACCAGTATAATTGGCGGCAATAATGTCTATCATTTGCTGATAAGTCAAGATGCCTCCTGAATCATGCAAATTGTATCTCACCAAAGGCATACCGCTATTTGCGGTAAA
This sequence comes from uncultured Candidatus Saccharibacteria bacterium, assembly GCA_964525705.1. Classification (GTDB taxonomy): domain Bacteria; phylum Patescibacteriota; class Dojkabacteria; order J137; family JAEUSD01; genus CAZGHV01. The sequence goes on from CAZGHV010000154.1 coordinate 1,491, forward strand.
CAACAATTCTCCTTCCAGCTCTTCAATCCACATACTTGATGGCGCATACTGAAAAATCATCGGCGGGACAGTAACATCATCTCCAAAAATTTCTGCCATCAATTTAGGGTTCTTAGACAATAATCTTCTAAAAAACACGCAGATGGGCTGCTCCACACCAATATCTTTGCCAGTGTCGGCAGCACCATAGCCAGAGAGAATCCTGTAATCATAGTCATCTACACTTACCCCCATTAACCCAGCCACATAGTCACGCCACTCTTCAGAAAACCCTTCGCCACCCATCAGTAGGTGGAACTTAACATCTGCAAAGGGAAACTTGCTCTCGTTTAAGAGCTCAAGCAGTTCTTTAAGAAACGGGTTATAACCCAAAACTATCACTTGGTCATAGTCAGAGTAAAAATTTTTTATCACCTCTGCGGACTCGCTCAGATTAAAACCCACATTTATTGTTGTCATTTGCAACTCCTTTTTATTTGCAGCATCAAGCATCCAGCGAGCAACTTTTGTGCCCGCAATCCAGGTCCCGAGAGCAAATGTATTTATCAATAATGTTTTTCTGTGCTTCAAGTCAAATAACAAGTTCAGCAAAGTAACAATCCTTTCACCGACACTATCATCCTGCCCTTTTGCTCTCACCCAGTAATTTGGGGCACCACTATAACCACTGCTCCTTTCCACAGTATAATTCTGTGGCATTGGGAACTTTATGCGCTCACGCAAAGGGTATTTCTTAATAAAATTATCCTTATCCATCACCGGCACCTGCGCAAAATCCTCTATCGTTTTCACGCTCGCAGGATCAAACCCATTATCTGCTAGGAACTTTTTGTATGCACTCAGCTTCAAGGCTTCCGAATATGTAGTGAGAGCATACTTTTTTCCCTTCGCAGTGAGCAGTCTAGTCGCCAGATTTGGACGAGACATAATTAACTGTTGAAGTAGCATTTAGCTTTAAGTAATATATAACATATTATATCTTATTGCCGGCATTTTGCCAATAAGCATAAGGGTTTCGAATAATAGAACGAGGGCAGAGTTTTAACTTTGCGAACGTGCGGGCAGGGGAGTGACGAGAGAGCAGCTTGACTTGAATAACTTAGCTTCAGACCATACTTGACCTATACTAGTGAATAATTTCTTGCGTACAAACGATCACGTGATCAAAGTAGACGCACATAAGAATCTTTTCATGCCATATGCCCTTCTTGATTCACACAACGGTGAAGATGCCACCACCAAATCCTCAGAGAACTATCTTAATATGGGTCTAGATTACTTTAGGAGCACTTAAGCTTTTAATATACAATCTAGATAATGA
>CAZGHV010000155.1:0-2799 GCA_964525705.1 uncultured Candidatus Saccharibacteria bacterium
TTGCTTTGATCAAGTAATCTGGGTCAAATTTGTTGCAGTCCCTGCAGTTATGCAATGAAGATTTGAAGCAGCAAGTTTTATGTTAAAATATAGAGTGACTAGTTACGTCAGCTAGTGATCTATTGTGGAAGTAAAAAACAGAGGATAAAAAAGAGTATAAATATTGGGTGGTACCGCTCAAGGTTTTGAGCCCCGATCAGCGTTCTGCTTAGCAGAGATGCTGGTGGGGTTCTTTTTATTTATTGGAAACCAATTAATTCAAAAATCTACTGCATTTTGACCCAGTGGAGTTCATTTAATAAATGAGTTATGCACGATTTACCAAACGGACCATATAATCCACAAGAAACAGAACCTCAGATTCTGAAATTTTGGCTTGATAACAACCTTTTTAAACCTGAGTATTCTCCAGGCACAAAAAGCCTCATGACCACAGAGGAGATGAAGGCAGACGGGCGTGATTCCTTCTGCATAATCTGTCCCCCACCAAACTCCTATGCCCGTGCGCATATAGGCAATTTGTCTGGCTACTCCTATCAAGACGTATTTGCTAGATATGCGAGGATGAATGGTAAAAAAGTGCTAATGATCCCAGGAAAAGATCACGCAGCGCAGGAAGCAGAGGTAATTTACCTACGCGACATATTGGGGCCAAAAGGGCAAAAGAAAACAGACTTCACCCGAGAGGAATTTTATGATCAATGTTATGCGTATTTCTCCGGACTATCACAAACCATTTTGCAAGATGAGAAATTAATTGGTTTGTCTGCCGATTTTGATAGGAACATATTTACTCTAGATCCTAGAATTGCAGAAACTATATATGCAACCTTTTTGAAGATGTTTGCCGATGGCATGGTTTATAAAGATGTGCGCATCGTCAATTGGTCTCCGGGCATGGGAAGCGTGATCCCCGATATCGAGACAGATAGGATTGAGCGTGAGGCAGATTTGGTTTATATCCGCTATCCACTAGCAGAAAATCATCAGAAGTTTGTTTCTGTAGCCACAACTCGTCCAGAAACCATGCTTGGTGATACGTCAGTGGTTGTAGACCCCACCGATGATCGCTACAAAGAATTAATTGGTCACTACCTGCACCTGCCTTTAACAGACAGGAAAATACCTATCATTGCAAACGGCCGCGTAGACAAAGCTTTTGGCACTGGAGCCGTCAAACTCACACCTGCTCATGCTCCAGATGACTACACCATGATGCTGGAATGGAACTATCGGAAAGATTTTGAGCACATGCCCAGCGATATAATTAAAGCCAGAGAAGAGGTAGGCGAGGTTTCCTATGTGAATGTGATATCTCGGGATTCAAAAATGGTAGGACCTGCTGGCAAATATTTGGGCATGGAAGTATTAGCAGCCAGGGCAGAGATATTGAAGGATTTGCAGGCTCAAGGGTTAATCGAAAAGGTAGAAAAGATAATGCAAAACGTATTAATTTGCGATCGCAGCAAGACTGTAATTGAGCCGATCATGTCCAGCCAATGGTTTGTGGATGTTGAAAAACTCAAACAGCCTGCGCTAGAAGCCATCAAGGGTGGAGAAGTAACGATACACCCAGAAGCCATGCAGAACAAAATGCTGCATTGGCTAGAGAATTTACGAGATTGGCCCATTTCTAGATCAATTTGGTGGGGTTACCGTTTACCTGTATGGTACAAAGCTGAGCTAACGGAAGAAATAAATGCAGAAGGCAAAATTATAAATGCCATTGCTGGGATAGAAGTATCGACCATGCAGGAAGCTGTGGACAAAGGCTTAATGAAGGTGCAACAAGAAAATCCAGGGACAGGATGGATACAAGACCCAGATGTTTTTGATACCTGGTTTAGCTCTGGTCAATGGCCGTTTGCGACCCTCACAGCTTGGGAGCTGATGGATACCTTCTACCCTACTCAAGTTATGGAGATGGCATATGGGATCCTGGAGCTCTGGGCATCACGCATGATCATGCTAGGCATATATGCCACCCACAAGGTGCCCTTCAAAGATGTGTACATTCAGGGTCACATCAAGGCACCAGATGGGCGAAAAATGAGCAAATCTCTTGGCAATGTAGTAAATATCGACGAGCTAAATCAAAAATATGGAATAGATGCCACAAGACTATTTTATCTAGTAGGAAATAAAGCTGGAGGTGATTACAGGATAGACTACGAAAAGCTGGAAGGATATAGACGCTTCCTAAACAAGATCTGGAATGCAGCCAAATTTGTGCTCATGAATACAGAAAATATTCAGCTTGAAGACGTTGCTGACATCACAGACAACTCCCTACAACAAGAATCAAATCGCCGGCTATACAAGCACATTACGGAAACGAGAGCTGAGGTTACAAAGCTGATCGATAGCTTTAATATCGGTGTAGCAGCACAGCACCTGTTTGAGAATTTTTGGCATATATATTGCGATATATCACTAGAAGAGGCAAAGCCACACATCTACATACAAAAGGACAAAACCACAGGACAAATTACGCATGAACCAGATACAGCAGAGAAGTATGAGACACAGCAGATGATCCTCTATGCACTTGTAAGTTACTTAAAAATGCTTCACCCTTTTGTGCCTTTCATCACAGACGCAATATGGAGCTATGTACCAGGAACACAAAAAGCACAGAGTTTAATGTACACAGACTGGATATAACCCTAAATCATTATCCACCAGACGCTTAGGCTGTTCCTCTCCTAGCTCGATTCTTTTTCTGTCCTAAGACATTTTTTAGTAGGGTCTAGGATACTTTAGAGTGGTTTTTTCCTAAACTCTGTTAGAAGTATTTTA
>CAZGHV010000156.1:0-2791 GCA_964525705.1 uncultured Candidatus Saccharibacteria bacterium
GGGATAGGCTATATCCCTTTTTATTTGGTGCAATATCCGCAAACATTCTTGGCTGGTGTTTCACATTCGGTGAATATGTTGGGATATCAATTGCGTTCGCTAGCAGACTTGATTGAGCAGTCTGTGGAAGAAGCAGATGCGCAAATCGCCTTACAGGAAGTAGGAGGGGTGATTGCGATTGGCAGTCTTGTGGGTGAGGTTGTGGCTATAGGGGATTTTATGGGTTTAGTTAATATTACGGCATTGTTGGGTTTGGCATTGGCGTTCTTCAATATTCTACCTCTGCCACTTCTCGACGGTGGTCAGCTGGTGATTGAAACTATTCAGCTGATAATACGTCGTCCGCTTCCAAAGGCTGTGTTGGCAATTGTGAATAATGTAGGCTTTGTGCTTTTGGTTCTGCTCGGTGTAGGAATTACTTTGAAGGACGCTTTGCAATTTGAACTATTGAATAGTCTCTTTTCTGCAATAAGGGCTGTTTTTGGGCGCTAGGATATGTTAGAATCATGTATACTTAGAGGAAATTTATGTCAGTAATTGTTCACGATGATATGCCGATAGATCAAGCTTTACGCATGTTGTGGCGTGAGGCAAATAGAGAGGGCGTGATCGAAAAAAGCAAGGAGTTACGCTACAGAATCAAGCCAACTACCAAGGTTCATGCAATACGAAGAGCAGCGAAGAAGACAAAGGTGCGGAGAGCCCGTGCAAGGCGGAGGGCAATGAACAAATCTTTGTAGAAATCTTTTTGAGGTAGGTCGGCTTGGTGTTTCACTATCATCATGGCAGATGTCCTTTATCGTAAATACAGACCTACACGCTTTGCCGATGTTTATGGGCAGTCTTTGGTGGTGGATACGTTACGTTATGCTTTCCAGAATTCACTTCATGCTCATGGGTACTTGTTTGCAGGACCTAGGGGAACTGGTAAAACCACAATTGCTAGACTGGTGGCAAAGGCTGCAAACTGTGAGAATTTTGCAAAACAAAATGATGTGTGCAATGAGTGTGAACATTGCTTGAGTTTTGATGCGGGCAACTACATGGATGTATTTGAGATTGATGCAGCTTCAAATCGGGGGATAGATGAGATACGTCAGCTTCGAGAGAGCGTGAATTTTTTGCCTAGCAAAGGGAAATTTAAGGTATATATCATTGATGAGGCACACATGCTTACAAAGGAAGCATTCAATGCTTTACTTAAGACGCTAGAGGAGCCTCCGGCGCATGTGATTTTTATCTTGGCGACTACAGAGCCTGAGAAATTGCCTCAGACCATCATTTCCCGTGTACAACGTTTTAACTTTACATATGGAAATGAAGAGGCTGTACTGGGGAAGTTATCCAAGATTCGAGAAAAGGAAGGGTGGAGCGGTGTGAGCGATGCCGTACTCAAAGCAGTTTTTGAGGTAACAGATGGTAGCTTTCGTGATGCTGAGAGCCTATTAGGCAAGATGCTTACAGCTGGAGGCGAAATTACTGCTGAATCTGTCTACGTTGCTGCTGGATGGGCAGGACAGAATACAGTAAATGTAATATGTGGGGCTTTGTGGCAGCGCAACTATGATTTGGCACTAGAGAATATCGATGCTGCAGCCAGAAATGGCCATAATTTGGTAATTCTGGCCTCTCAGACAGCTTCACAGATACGTCACAATCTGGTATCGCGTGCGTGGGATGTAAATGGATATTCTGTGAGATTGCTAAACTTACTTGTGGACTTGCAGTCTCAGGCAAAGCAGATAGATGATGTGCATTTGCTTTGGCACAAGTTGCTTTTTACATTGCGATTGGAGTCTCCTGCAGAAAAAAAAGTTGCGTCTTCCTCCCCGATAATTAACCCGCCTGTTATCAAACAAGGCGATAGTCTCTCTCCTGGCATTCAAAGCGTGGACGAGCTGCCACCGGAACCGGCAGATATTAAATCTGATACAAAAAGAGAAATCTTGCCCCACCATCGCTGCCAGCTACTTGAGACGATCAAGCGTCATAGCTCAAAGTTATGGGCAATAGTCCGCACATCGCAATTGGAGCTGATAGAAGGGATGGTGCAAGTGGTAGTGACCAGCAGGTATGGATATGAGTTGCTCAGTGCAGCTGAGAATGCAGAAATTATTTCCCAGTCTGCACTTGCAGTTTTTGGGGAAGGGTTGCAGGTGGAGGTAGTGTTACGTAATGCGGCACCGATTCTGGAGACTGAGGACTCAAATCAAGTCCTGGTAGAGTCGATATTATGACAAAAGCAGGCTAAAATAGGTGGTGGTTTCTGAATGTTCAGAAGCTAATTAAAAAGCCGGTAATTACGTATACAAAGGATTTGCTGGCTTATATTTTCAATTATTTTTTATAATAATCACATGGGAGTAGTAGATATGGCCAAAATGTTGAGGAAGGCGCAGCAAGCTCGCTCATCTATGCAAAAAATTACGGCTACAGGCGTTTCAAAGTCTGGGATGACAGCGATTTTGCTTAATGGATTGAACGATATAGAAGAAATCGAGTTCAAGCCAGAGTTACTCACAAATTTGACAACCGAGGTATTGGCTACTGAGGTGAAGGAGGCGTATAAAGATGCCAAGAAAAATTTGGAAAAGTCATTGGCCTCCACGATGGATATTGATAGTATCCGGGATATGCTTTCATGAACATCATACCCCAGCCAATTGTTACATTGGCAGATAAACTAGCTTCATTGCCTGGTATCGGCCCTAAGCTAGCCTACAGGCTGGCGATATATATGGCTACAAGGGGATCGGGCTTGCGGGGACAGTTGGTTCAGTCTCTACATGAG
>CAZGHV010000157.1:0-2786 GCA_964525705.1 uncultured Candidatus Saccharibacteria bacterium
GTAGTGATCAGTGCCATGATTCAATCTTTACCCTGACAACAATTTTTAAGAATTAACCTGACCCGCTCTCTAGCTTATCCGAAACCTGCCTTTTAGCGTTGGGAAGTTGGGATTGGGATTTTTGAGGGTTGGGGTTGGGAAGAACCTTGAGGTTTTGAGCTTAGGGCTGCGAGAGCAGCAGGTTCAGTTCTAAGCACTGGGGGATGAAGGCTTCACCTCCGGGCAGAAGGCATGGTCTCCTAAACCTGTCTACATTGTTGGGATTGGGATTGAAATCGCTGTACCGGCAACTCTAAAGAACGTTGGAGCAAGCATGAATTCTGGGAAACCAATAATTGTGGTTCATGGTGGAGCCAAAGCCATCTCAGCAGATAAAATAGCGGCGAATCAGGCCGGATGTCGAGCCGCAGTCAAAGCCGGCGATGGGGAGTCGATCATTCCAGTCGTGCTGGCAAAAACTGCAGTCGATGCCTTGACTGGGGGAAAACACCCTGATCAGGCAGCCCAACAGGCGATCGCCACCTTAAAGGATCGGGTAGAGGGAGAAGCGGGTTGCGTTTTGCTCGATTCTCAAGGACGAATAGGTTGGGCTTACAATTCGCCAGCCATGGCAGTGGCTTATATGGCTGATGAATTGTCAGAACCTGCTGTGTTCACCCATAAGGATTAACTGTTAGCGATCGTCTAAACATCCCGTCATGAATCTGCAAATCCCCTTTCAGTTCTTTCAGGGAAACTCTCTTTCTGATCTGTTTGCTCAAGATATTAGTGATCAACGCTATGCCCTGATCTTGAATTATCCAGCAACCGCCCGTTGGGCCGCCTATCCCAACATTCAAAAATACTTTCTCCAGGACGGTAGTAGTGAATCCACAAAAACACCGTTTGATAAGATTTGTCAGAAGGAACCCTGGAAAAATCTAGCTGTGTTGGGTAACACCCTACCAGGTGTGGTGATCAGCCCCCCACAAAACTTACTGATGCAATACTGGCAGGAGCATTTTGACTTGTGCGATCCGCAATTAGAAATGATGGACTGTTCAACCTATTTGGACGACCTGAACCACAGCGATCGCATCGACCAAGTTATTACCTTATTTCCCTTTCACCGACTGCAGAGCCAGAAGCATGCAGTGAATCCAGATAGACACTACCATTTACTGAGTAAAGCAACCCTTGCCGAGTTAGGAGTGCCCTGTCCGATCTATCAAACCTACCATCTAGAGCAAGTAAGTCTTGATCAAATTCAGCTTCCCTCCCAATTTCCCTACTTAATTAAAACATCCCATGGTCTTTCTGGTGAGGGAACTTACATCCTCCACAATCCTAGTGACCTCAAATACTGTTTAGAAGAGCTTAAAAAATACTTGAACATTAACTTGCTGGCAACCATCATTGTCTCAGAGTTCGTCAAGCATGAAGTATGCAACTACTGTGTCCAGTTTTATGTCAACAGACAAGGGGATATTGCATTAATTGGTGTGACCCAGCAACTCGTCACTCCTGAGGGTAACTATTTAGGAGGGTTGATTGACTACACAGACGATTTGAGCCGGTTCTCTCAATTGATTGCAAGGGTGGGGAAATATGCTCACCAACAAGGATACTTTGGAGTGATTGGTTTTGACGTTTTAGAAGATAAAGACGGACAACTTTTTGTGATCGATGCTAACTTTCGCATTAATGGTTCCACGCCCCTGTGTCTCCAACGTCATCAATTACTGAAACTTAACAAAGCGATCGCGAAGTACTCTAGCGACTACAGAATCGAGGGGACACTCGATGAGATTTTGAATACTTTGAAATCACAATTAGAGCTGAAGGATTTTATGATTCTCTCGGCCTTGGAAAAAGTGAGATATGGCAAAATCTATACTGAAATTTACGGCATTGTCGCTGGAGAAACCTTGCAGGAGATGCAGCAGATTGAGCATCAGCTGCACAACAAGGGATTGCGGTTGATAGGTTGAATAGACAGGACGCCAACCTTAAGAAGCACCGGATAATCCATCTGGGAGCCCTGGCATGATTTTATATGATGCAATCACCTCGAAAATTGTTAGTTTCGCTTAAGTGTTGACCATGCTCTGACGCGATCTCTAAAAGCTCTCCATTCTTTGTAAACTTCAGCAAAAACCGGATCTTGTTGGGAAATTCCGTCCAATAATGTGTTTGTATAGGATTGAGATGCATCTACGATTTCTGCGGGAAAAGGAACTATTCTAATGCCTTTTGCTTGCATTTCTCTTAATGTCTGGCTATTCTTGTCGTCGTATTCAGCTAAAATCTTTAGATAAGTTTCAGCACAGGCAGCTTGAAAGATAATTTTATATTCTTTGGGAAGCTCTTCCCAGGCTGACTTGTTAACCTGCACATCGAAGGTTGTTCCTGGTTCCCACCAACCTGGATAATAATAATAGCTTGCTTCGTGGTGTATTCCTAACTTTAGATCATCATAAGGACCAATCCATTCAGCCGCATCAAGTTGGTTTGTTCTCAGTCGTTCAACAATTTCATTTGCGGAAATTATTTTCCCCACGAGATCTTTATCAGTTTTGACACCAAAATTTCTTAAAACATCCGCTCCCAGACCAGGAATTCGCATCTTTAGCCCTTGAAAATCTGCGATTTTAGTAATTTTCTTTTTAAACCAGCCTCTCATTTGCGCACCCGTAGCAGCGGCTGGAAAGGAAATAATGTTTAAGTTAAGTTTCGCGTACACCGTCTGCATGAAGGTTGGTTTGTCTTCACCGACTTCTTTTTTGTAATACAGCCAAGCCGTCTGC
>CAZGHV010000158.1:0-2747 GCA_964525705.1 uncultured Candidatus Saccharibacteria bacterium
AATATACACTGTACAAGACGCACTCAATGATATAGCCATCAGATTCTCTACACTTCCTATCGCCTACCATACATTCACAACTAGGATCAGTTGTATCTGCTATGCTCACAGAACCAGGAAGAGTAGGAATTTGGGTTGATGTGAATAGTGAGACAGCTAGTCCGACAGTAAGAGCGGATATAGTTACTAGAACAGCGAAACGGTACGAACCTGCTTGCATATATTCTAGAGTATATATTTTGTGAAAAGGTGTCAATAGGAAAAGACACTTTTTCTCAAGTTATTTATACAAGCGCAAGTATTGGATACTTCAGAATGCACGGGCGATTTATTGTATAATTATCCTAGCTATGAATATTGAAGCAAAAAAATTAGCGACCAAAGAGCTTGCAGATGCAAAAGGCGTGTTCAAAGAGTTCCGTGAGTTTATTGCCAGAGGAAATGTGGTAGATTTGGCAGCAGGTATTGTAATCGGTTCTGCTTTTACTAGCATAATAAATTCCCTGGTAAATGACGTAGTTATGCCCCCGATAGGGTATCTTACCGGAAAAGTAGACTTTTCGCAGTTATTTGTGAGTCTAGAAGGCGGATCATATTCGAGCCTGGAAGCTGCAGAGCAGGCAGGGGCTGTTATAGTAAGATATGGCTTACTTATAAACGCTATAATTAACTTCTTGGTTGTAGCAATGGTAGTGTTCTTGCTGGTTAAGCAGGTGAACAGACTCAAACGCACAGAAGAAGATGAGAAGCAAAAGCGTCCGCCGAAAAAGCGTTTCTGTCCTTTCTGTATGCAGGAAGTGCATGACAAAGCTATACGTTGCCCACACTGTACAAGTGACTTACCTGCAGATTCAAAATTGTAATGTAATGATTTGTGAGTTCATTCTCGTTACTGAATAGAGAAATGAAAAAAGTATTTCGACCGCTGTTTCGATTCGTTTTGGGGAGCTTTGTGCGCTGGACGATGCATAAGCATAAGCCTACAGTAATATGTATCACTGGCGATGGCGAAACATCTATCATGCGGGAGGCAATATTCTCTGTAATAAAGGAGTTCCTGCCTGCACGTAGGAATGTGGAACTGCCGGAAGCAGAATTTAGTGTACCACTAACTATCCTTGGTTTTGATAGCTATCCTCACAAATTGTGGCAGTGGGGAGTACTGATTGTCAAAATGGTGGTGCAGGCGTTATGGATTAGTAGGACAAAGCATGCTTTGATCTTGGAGCTGCAGCCTCTTTCTCAAAAAGTGTTTGATTTTTGGTTACAACTACTAGTTCCGCAGATATTGGTTCTGGTGGGAGATAACGATATGAAAGTAAATGTTTCAGCAATGTCTGAGGTTTTGACTTCTGCTTCTGGGCTGGAGTCGGCACGCCAGATGGCAACTATCATCGGCGAGAAGCTGGGGATGGACAAATTGGATATCGAATTGGGGCTGGAGTCGATTTCTTTTCCAGAAGCGAGACTGCGTATCCTCTCCTCTGTCACTGGTGCATTGATTATAGATGCTACTCATTATTATTTTCCGATCAAGCTCAATGCAGTATTGGAGGTGACAGAAGGTTATGCTGATCGGAATAAGATTGCTTTATGCCCGATTGCTAGTGAATCAGGTACGCTGTCGGCTCTGGGCTGGAAAGTGAACCCGGTAAATCATGAGCTTAAGGATACGGACATGGTGTTACTGAGAGGCAGCCGTAGTCATTATTGGCACAAGTATAGTCAAATGCTTCAGTTAAATAATTACTAGATGGATGTAGTGCTGCAGAAAGAGAGAGAACTGGTAGCAGCTGCACAGGTTGATCCGCAGAAATTCGGCTCTTTGTATGTATATTATTATCCACTCATTTTACGATTTGTTTCTGCTCGTGTTTATGGTACTGAGATCGCGGAAGACCTTACTGCTGCTGTTTTTGAAAAAGCACTCAACCATATTTCTAGATTTGAGTGGCAGTCTGCAGGGAGCTTCTCTGCTTGGCTTTACCGCATTGCCAAGCACCAGCTGATTGACTTTTTCCGCTCGGAAAAGCATCGGAGATCGGCTGCGCTGGATGACATTCATCAGTTTCCGGACAAGGCTTCTTTGGAGGATCATGTGCATGGTGAGGTTTTGTCTGAAAAGTTGGGAATACTAATAACTCATTTACCCGAAAAAGAAAGGAGAGTTGTGTATCTAAAATTTTACCAGGGCTATACAAATAAGTTAATTGCAAAAATGACTGGCTTATCGGAGTCAAATGTGGGGACTATAGTGCATAGGACTGTTAACAGGATGGCTCAGCATGCGAAGTAATGTTTTTTAAGATTTGTAGGCACTGTTTGGTCATCGGAATTCCGAGGTAATTCTTTGGTTCTGATATATCAGGGCTTCCGCAAGAAGTTGATTTGCTTGGTGGCTTACACCAGACGGAGCTTTACTTCCTGACAGCGTTAAATGTATAATCACCATGCGTTTGGGGTTTGGTGGGCGGTTAATTTAGCAGGTGGATAGAAGTGCTTGCTATAATTTAGTATTGACCCGTAGCTCAATGGTAGAGCAGCCGACTGTTAATCGGCGGGTTGTAGGTTCGAGTCCTACCGGGTCAGCCATGAGTTTCACTTCCTTAATCAACTATCTTCCCATATAATTAGCTATGCGATTTAGCCAAAATTTCATTAAGACCAGAAAGACCATCTCTGCCGACATAGAGCCGGTCAATGGTCAGTTACTGACTAGGCGAGTAATCCATGGAATTGTTCAAGGC
>CAZGHV010000159.1:0-2725 GCA_964525705.1 uncultured Candidatus Saccharibacteria bacterium
CTATTGTTTTTTTATGGTATGGTTGTATGGTGAGTTTTTTTTACCCTACTATTATTGAACGTAGTCAGCTGTATTTCTAGCAGCTTGTGAGACATTTCTACCGACTCTTTCAGAAGTTTTACCTAATGCGTTTGAAGCATCTTGAGCGGTTTGTTGAGTCTGACTAGAAATATCCTCAGCAGCATTCTGAGTATTTGATTTAAGGTTTTCTAAGCCTCGTTGAGTTCCTTTTGAAAGTCCTTCCTGGGTTTCTTGAACTGAACTTTTAACATCCTCAGCTAATTTTTGCACTCTTTCATTAAGAGGGGTGCCCTGCCGATAGTTTTTGGCAAATTGTTCAGGACTATCAACACTTTTCTGAGTAATATTGCGTTCAGCTCTTTCTCCAAGAGTTTTTGCTTTCGTCTCTGGTCGTGAAGTATCCATTCTTGGATCAACGTCACTGTAGTCGTTCATGCCACCTTGATACTTTGAAGTTGTAGCTCCTTGAGGGATTTCTGGACGAATTTGATCAGAAGTTTTTCCGAAATTTGTGCGAGGTTGATCTGATGTTCTCGCATATGTTCCAGTGTTGCTACAGGCTGTACTTGATATAACCAGTAGACTTACCAGAAGCATTGACAGAATTTGTCCCAGAGAAATTTTTTTGATAAAACTCATCAACTTTTTCATAGAAGCACTCCATTTGTGATTCATTGATTTTTGACAGGATTAGATTGTAGTTCTGGCCTTTCATAGGTCGAACCCGCTACATCCTTTAAAAATTCAGACGCTTCCTCGATCGCTTTTTGTGTTTTTTCAAGAAGCTTCGCTTCTGGGTCAGTTTGAATTAACACAGGCTGCCGTTGTTCAGCAGCCACTTCTGCTGCTTCTCTCAATTCTCTAGCCCTCTCAGGACTACTGATATTTTCAGAGCCAGGGTAGAGTGTCTTTGATTGATTATCTACAAGATGATTAGCGGCTGCAAGAATTGGATGGGAACTAAGCGAAAGATCAGCGCGGGTGGTATCGGATTTCGACCTTTGGTTAATAACTTGCGGATCGTTAGACATCTTGTATTCTGTGTAGCCATCTCCGCCACTCTTGTAAGGGTTATTAGCTCCTCCAGCTTGAACGGTTGGATTTTGAGGTCTAGCCCCTCGGATGTCACCACGGTTACAAGCCGTGCTACTTAGTAACAAGAGTCCTACTAAGACAATTGATACCAAAAATTTGGGCAAGTTAAGCTTTTGAAAATAGGTCCATGACCTTTTCATAACCATGCTCCTTCAGCTCAAGTGCGTTGCAACTGCTACTGAGCCGTGACGAACTACTTTCCAGTTGATGCGTATCAAGCTTACTGGCAGACAGAACTAACTTCCCTCTAGCTAAGGTCACATTCTTGAGCGATGCTCCCCGATTTTCCTAGAAGTTCTGCCGTGCTTCATCATCTAACTTTTGACACAGATGTATAGGTAGAATTTCTTGAAAGGGGCATGGGTAGGTTAGTGTAGCTACTGCTCCCTGATGGGACTGCTTCGGTAAATAATATTAGGAATGGGTAGGGGATTGAGCCCCTACCCAATGCTGTAAAGGTTTAGTGTTTCAAGATTGCCTAGTTTTGTGGTACGGAGGGGTCGATTTCACGACTCCATGCCTGAATCCCACCCTTAACATTAATTCCTTCGATTCCTACTTCCTTGAGGAGTGCTAATGCTTTGGTTGAGCGCCCGCCCATCTTGCAATGAGCAATTAGCTTGTGACCATTCACCAGTTCCTTTAATTTAGCGATCGCTGAGCCATTTTCAATCTCAGGAAGGGGTATCAGAATAGCTTCGGGAATACGAGCAATTTCGTACTCATGGGGATTACGAACATCGACCAGTACAAAATCATTAAGTCCACTATCAATGAGTTGCTTCAGTTCCTGAACAGTAATTTCTTGCATGTCTGCCTGTTGCCTCGCTTCTGCTGCTTTTGCTTGTGGAATGCCACAAAACTCCTCATAGTCCACTAACTTTTCAATGACAGGGCGAATTGGGTTGGGGCGTAGCTTCAATTCCCTAAATTTCATCTCTAAGGCATTAAATAAAAGGAGCCGCCCGCTTAAGGTTATTCCCTGTTCTAAAATGATTTTAACAGTTTCAGTTGCTTGAATGACTCCAATAATACCAGGCAGGATTCCTAAAACTCCTCCTTCAGCACATGAGGGTACTAATCCCGGTGGTGGAGGTTCAGGATAGAGATCCCGGTAGTTAGGACCATCCTGATAGTTAAAGACTGTGGCCTGACCTTCAAAGCGAAAAATGGAACCATAGACATTAGGCTTATTCAGCAGTACACAAGCATCATTGACCAGATAACGGGTAGGAAAATTATCTGTTCCATCGACAACAATATCGTATGGCTTGAGAATATCTAGGGCATTTTCTGAGGTCAGACGAGTCTCATAGAGATCGACTTGACATAAGGGATTGATTTCCAGAATCCGACCTTTGGCAGATTGAATTTTGGGTTTACCTACCCAAGAAGTAGTATGGATGATCTGCCGTTGAAGATTGGAGCGATCTACGACATCAAAATCAACAATCCCGATTCTGCCAACACCGGCAGCAGCTAAATAAAGTAGCAAGGGAGAACCCAGGCCACCAGTACCGATGCAGAGAACACTAGCTGCTTTTAAACGCTTTTGACCCTCAAGCCCTACCTCTGGCAGAATCAGGTGGCGGGAGAAGCGTTCATATTC
>CAZGHV010000160.1:0-2722 GCA_964525705.1 uncultured Candidatus Saccharibacteria bacterium
GTAGATCATATCGTCTATCACGATAGGAACAAGGGGAAAGGGGCAGCTCTTAGGTCGGGCTTCCAATACGCAACGGGCGATATTATTATTATTCAAGATGCCGATCTTGAATATGATCCCAAGGAATACGTAAAACTTGTTACTCCGATTATTGAGGGTAAGGCAGATGTCGTTTATGGATCTCGGTTTCTTACCGGAGATTCACGCCGAGTCTTATATTTTTGGCATTATGTAGGTAACCGCTTGCTAACCTTACTCTCTAATATGTTCACGGACTTAAATCTATCGGATATGGAAACTTGCTATAAGGTATTCAAGAAAGATGTTTTAGAAAAAATAAGAATTCAAGAGGACAGATTTGGATTCGAGCCTGAAATTACAGCCAAAGTGGCGAATCTAAAAGTGAGGATATATGAGGTCGGTATTTCATATGCCGGGAGGACTTACGATGAAGGAAAGAAGATTGGATGGAAAGATGGATTCCGGGCTCTATGGTGCATACTTAAATATAACCTTATTCAACGTTCCAATAATACGCAGCCTTAGTTTTGATGTGCATAGTCGTTGGAGTAATATTTGTAGGGGACGTAAATGATTCGAAGCAGATTTTTGAGAGGCATTTGGCTCTTTCTTGTGGTCGCAGTTGGTCTTCTATCCGTATTTTACCCTACTTTTCTATCCGGATTTCGTTTGATGCAAACTGATCCAGGTGATACAAGGTTTAATAACTATATTCTGGAGCACAGTTATCAGTGGATAAGTGGTAACAAACTACATTCAGATTTTTGGAGTCCACCCTTTTTCTGGCCGGAAAGAAATGTTGCGGCTTATTCAGATATTCTTCTTGGAACGGCCCAAATTTATTGGATATTACGTTTTATCGGTTTCTTCCCAGATACTTCTTTTCAATTATGGATGGTATTAGTACTTTTGTTGAATTTTTTGGCCGCCTTTGTTTTATTAAGGAATGGTTTTAATTTGTCCTTTATCTCCTGTCTTGCGGGTGCCTACGTTTTTGCCTTTGCAAGTGCCAGAGTAGCTCAATTGGGGCACCAACAATTGTTACCACAGTTTTTCACCGTGCTTGCAATTTTCTGTTTTATTAGGGCTTTTGGTGCATATAAGGATAGGCTGACATTTAATCGGGTCTGGCTACCACTGACTGCAATCTGTTGTGTTCTCCAAATATATGCCGGGTTTTATTTGGGTTGGTTTTTAGTATTCGGAGTAGCAGTTTTTTCTTTATGCGCTCTTGTTTTTTCCGAGTCTCGGTCACTCTTGATTGATTTTGTGAAAAACAACTGGCTATCTGTTGTAATTTGCATTGCAGTAAGTGCGGCGACTTTGAGCTGGATGGGGCAACACTACCATGAGGCATACCTTATGCGTGGATTTAGGTCTTGGAACGAAGTCTTTTCTATGGTTCCGCGCTGGTATTCCTGGTTCTTCACTGGTGGCTCGCTATTTTGGAACTGGCAGGCAGGAATTGCGCTATTTCGGGATTTGCCTATGAGGCATGAGCATCAAATGGGGTTAGGTGCTATCGCTTTGATTATGTCTGCTTACGGGTATTGGCGTTTCCGCAAAATTATATGGGTTAAAGTGATACTTGGTTGTTCATTGGTTATTGTCTTGTTGGCAATGGTGTATCCATGGGGCTGTACACCGTGGAAGCTCGTATGGATGTATTTTCCAGGAGCGGGGTCTGTGAGGGCTGTAACTCGAATCTGTTTACTGATGCTGATTCCCATATCTATCGGGGTAGCATTGGGTGTTTGCTCTCTGAAGCGCAGGTGGTTAGCTGTGGCAGTACTGATCGTGTTGTGCTTGGAGCATTGGCCAGTGGGTCTTCCGGTCTTTGATAAATTGGCAATTCGAAACGAGGTGGCAAGTGTAGCCTCGTCAGTGCCGGAAAGGTGTAGGTCATTCTTCTACGCGAAAGTCGCGAATGCCCCACCGCCATGGCCTGAATGGAAGTATCAGCTTGATGCAATGTGGTCCGGTCTGATGCTTAACAAATCAACGCTGAATGGATATTCAGGAAATAATCCCGTTGGCTGGGATCTTCACTTTGTGATCGTGAGGTCCAATAGCCATGCATGGCAACTGCGCACCGAGCTTGATAGATGGATCGTTAAGAACAACTTGAAGGAGACAGATGTTTGTTTGCCATGGTGGTCGTTACTGTCTGAATTGGCACCGTCTTACGTTCTGGGTCAGAAACTTGATTTCAACCAGGATCATGTGCTTCGCTATCTAGGAAAAGGCTGGAGTCACAAAGAATCCTGGGGCATATGGACAGACGGCTCAAGTGCAGAATTGCGGTTGGTGCTTGACGAACCCCCAACGGACGGAGAATTTGAACTTTTTCTTAAGATTCAGCTCTTCCCACCTAGAAAACAAAAAATACGAGTGTCCCTGAATGGGACTCAGATCGGAGAGATCAGCACTGACTTGAACGAAGTCAGACTGGGTACTGAAACAAAAGAGGTGTGTTTTTCACTAGACGGAACATTGCTTCGGAAGGAAAATCTGGTGGTCTTCGAGATAGAGAAGCCTACGTCCCCTCAGGAGTTAGGAAATTCTAGAGATCCCAGGAAGCTTGGTTTGGGGATGCTCAGTTTCCAAATAAACCGAAAGTGACACGTGATTGTGGTGCCCAACTCACGATCTCGTAACGACTCACTTACAACTGTCACGTCAACGCTGATGAGCGTTGAAT
>CAZGHV010000161.1:0-2704 GCA_964525705.1 uncultured Candidatus Saccharibacteria bacterium
GAAGACTTGCGGAAAATGTTACGTAATTCTTAATCAAACTGGGCAAGACCCTTTCGCAAAGCTGGCATATCACAAATATTAATATTCAAAAACTTAAGCCTCTACCTCCATTTTTATCAGATTACCTTTTAACCTTTCTAGCAAGGCTTCATTAACTGCATATTTCAGCAAATCAATTTCTAGCATCGTGCCCAGCCTTGGATGCAGTACAACTATCTCAGCAATAGTAGAGGCACCTGGACACTCTTGGAGAATTTTTCCAGCTACTATGCAGTAATATCTGGCGACGATTCAAAAATCGACTTCGAAGGCTTAACCCACTTCCTGTCATGGTAAATCATCCCGTTTAGCCTACTAATATCCCCGTCAAAAAATTCCGAATGTGCCATAGTTTAAGAAATGAAAGGTAAAAATAATCCGGCCCGCCAAAGGCGGGCCGGTCTCAGGCACACTAGGATTATCCCTTTACATAGGGTTTCCTTTGTAATGCCTGTAGGTAAATTTGCAAGGTTTTCAAATTGGCAGAGTATACATCGGGTATATACGCTTGTCAATGCCTATATTTGTCGTTTTTATAGAGAAGCTTTCAGAAGTTACAAACTGCTTCTAGCACTAGATAATTACTATGCAGAAATGATTTTAACTACTGGGGCTTCAGGGTGAAAATGCACTAAATGTATACGCAGCTAAAGATAATCTACATATTCTTCCGTCTTTGCACCCAATCTTTGTGAGATTTTTCTGGAATTTGGCAGCAAATATATTTGGTGGGCGATGTAGGACTCGAACCTACGACATCTTCAGTGTAAATGAAGCGCTCTACCAGCTGAGCTAATCGCCCTCTTTCAATAAAACTTGCCGAGGGTCAGGATCGAACTGACGACACTGCGATTTTCAGTCGCATGCTCTACCGACTGAGCTACCTCGGCACGTAACAGTCGCCCATTATATCGCAACACTCACCTTTCGGCTACTATACTACAAATCCCGAGTTACATGAAAGAAGGAGGGCAGAAAACCCAATTCGGAATTGAGAACAATTTACAAAGCAGCTATATTGATATATGTTTAATTTCTTTTTTTATTCACGAAAGAAAAAAGTTGGGATCTCCATGTCTGGTGGAGGCGTAAAATCTGTCATTTATTTGGGCGCCATCAAGGCCCTGGAGGAAATCGGCGCCGATTTGCACGTAATAGCCGGTCTAAGTGGTGGGTCACTCGTAGCCAGTGCATATGCCCTAGGTAAAACCATCCCAGAACTCACAGCCACCATATCCAGCATTCATCTACATAAATTAATGGACAAGAACCCTCTGGCTGGGTATTCATTGATTGATAGCAATAAGTTCTATCAATTCGTAGCTGAGCAAACAGAGCACAAATCTTTTGCAGACACCAAGCGCAAATTGATTATCTTCTGCACCGATATCGAAAACGGAGTTCCATATGTTGTTGAGTCGGGAGAAATCGCATCAGCTGCAGTAGCTAGCTGTGCTTTACCGCCAGTATTCCAGCCCTATGCACGAGATAGCAGACTGCTCGTCGACGGAGGGTTCACAATTGCGTATGGGGCACAATACCTACGCAAAGCAGGTGCCGAGATAGTAATCGGACTAGATGTTGACGGGTTTGCAAATATTCATTTCCCAGGAGCTACAGGAGCTATTGGTAGCTTAGTAAAAGCTATCAGCGCAACAATTGCTGCAAATAAGCAAAAAAAGTTGCAACTTGACCCAGTAGATATGGAAATCGCTAGTTTTGGAGATAAGACAGGCATGTTTGAGTTCCAAAAACTAACCCCAGCAATCATTGACATAGGCTACAACCACACCATGGCTGAGGCTGAACACATAGCAAAGCTACTCAATATATGAAACCAATCAAGCTTAAGCCATCAAAACCACAAAGCATTTTGGCCACATGTAGCACTGTAATATTTATCCTATCTATTGTAGTTATCCTGCTGCTTACCATCTGGGGGCAACAATAGTAAGTAACCCCAAATGTTTTTCCCCAAATCCCATTTCCGCAGGATCGTAACTCCAGCATGCTGTGACAAATTGTAAATATGCCCATCAAGTACAGTTTTGTCATAATGCATATACCTTCCTATTCGCCTCCAGCTTTGCGAATTATGCTCCCCCACACATGCCTCCAAATAAATTATTCCCCCTGGAGCCAGCTGCTGGACAAAACTATTAAGCGTTTTTTCTTCCTCACCCAGCGCTACCTGCTGCCAAGTTCTACCGACCCACATTAGCCACCAAGTCTGTGCTGTATCTATCACCGATTGTAAATCACGCTTGTAAAGCATGCGTAGACCCCTCCGCTTAATTTCCTTCGCCTTCCTAGCCAAAAGCTGTGCCGATTCTACTGCCAGCACCGACAGCCCTCCTCGATTCAGTAAATCTGCTTCTATACCCACACCAGCCCCCCACACCAATGCCTTTGCCTTTGACGACGGTCTCCCTGCTTCAGACAAAATGAAGTCAATTACAGGTTGGCGAATGCAGGCTACCTGGGATTGCTTTGCCTCTAACTTGTCTGCATGCGCATTTGCCATCTTAATATACTCTTGCCAAATATGTCGCTGAGAGAAATCTGCTTCTGCTTGTTTCTGTAATTTCTCTCCCCGCAGCTGTGCCAGTTTCCACATAAAGAGCTTGCCTTTATTTGACTCATGAAAATGCTCCAGGGCAAACAC
>CAZGHV010000162.1:0-2686 GCA_964525705.1 uncultured Candidatus Saccharibacteria bacterium
AAGGTTTCAGAAAATTTTTCATAAATTAGCCTAAACATCCCAAGAAATGACCATTTATGGGCAAGTTCTAGAAGAAAGAGAACCTGAAACCCTTACGCCGCCGTGATTTTTCTGGTTGGCTTAAGTATCGTTTGTTGGCAAGTTGCTGTTTTTACAGTAATTTTGGCTCAAATCGGTGCAGGGTAATGGTTTCAGGATGCAGGTGGCACTTCGTTACAGCTTCGCTACCTTTCGAGCTAAGTAGTTCGATTTTGAGATCACCTTCTCCTTCTTGAGAGGGAGAGGGATGAGGAGTGCTATGACTTACACTTTATGCAATAGGAAAATTCTAAAATGCTAGCCTTAATTGCAGTTCCCTTACAATCAACTTCTCGGTTGGTGCAAAGCAAAATTGCACCGCCCAATGCCCTCGATCGCAGCATGATGAATCGACATACTTGTCCATGCTGTTCCTACGTTCTACTTCGACATATTCGATTGGGAGATTTGTATTGGTGTTGCAGCCATTGTTATGAAGAAATGCCTGCTTGGTCCTGATCAAAGGTGAAAGGGCATCCCTTAGATCTCACTGGGTTGATGGTCCAAGTTCGCCCCGCACATAGAGTCAACTTAGGTGAAGAGATTTATGAAAGCACTGCTGCTCTACCCTCAATTTCCTCAGTCGTTCTGGTCTTACGATCGCTTCATGGCAATTGCTGGGCTGAAGGCAGTGATTCCGCCTCTAGGAATTCTGACCGTTGCATCACTCCTACCGCACGATTGGGAAATTCGGTTTTGCGATCGGAATATTGCCTTTGAAACCGAAGCAGACTGGGAATGGTGCGACCTGGTCATTCTGTCAGCCATGCTGGTGCAAAAGGCAGACTTTCAAGCTCTGATTCGGAAAGCCGTGCGGCTGGGCAAAACAGTGGCGGTGGGTGGACCCTATCCCACCTCTGTCCCTCAAGATGCCCTGGATGCTGGCGCACATTTCCTGATTTTGGATGAAGGGGAAATGACGGTTCCCAAATTCCTGGAAGCGCTACGACAAGGCGACAATCAAGGCATTTTTCGCTCCCTTGAGAAGCCCGATGTCACCCAAAGCCCGATGCCGCGCTTTGATCTGCTTCAGCGAGATGCTTACTTGATGATGGCGATTCAATTTTCGCGTGGGTGTCCTTTTAACTGCGAATTTTGTGACATCATTTCTCTCTATGGTCGCAAACCTCGCACCAAAGAACCGGAACAGGCCCTGGCGGAGTTGCAAACCCTTTACGACCTGGGTTGGCGTGGCTCTCTTTTTGTCGTAGATGACAACTTTATCGGAAATCAGCGTAATGTTAAACGCTTCCTGCGAGAACTGATTCCCTGGATGCAACAGCACAACTATCCATTCACCTTCATGACAGAAGCCTCGGTCAATCTTGCGGAGGATGATGAATTGCTTCAGCTTATGGGTGAAGCAGGCTTCAATGCGGTCTTTCTGGGAATTGAAACCCCTGATCAGGACAGCTTACACGTCACCCGTAAGTTACAAAACACTCGTAACCCCCTCATTGAGGCTTGCCATAAGATCAACGAAGCAGGAATGCTCATCTACGCTGGGTTTATCCTTGGGTTTGATGGAGAACGATCCGGGGCAGGCGATCGCATTCAGGCGTTCGTTGAACAAACCAGTATTCCTCAACCGATGCTAGGCATCCTTCAGGCGCTTCCGAATACAGCCCTCTGGGAGAGACTTAAGAAGGAACATCGCTTAATTGACACTAACGGTCATCCGACAGGCGACCAAAATACCCTGATGAATTTCGTTCCGACTCGCGCGATTGCGGAAATTGCCAGAGAGTATGTCGAGGGTTTCTGGACGCTGTATGAGCCTCAGAAATATCTGAGACGCTGTCTTGAGCAGTGTCTTAAGGTTCGTTCCCAAAGTCGAAAGCAGACCGTACAACTTCCACTTAACAAGGGATTGCGGCTTACCGTCCAATTAATTTGGCATCAGGGAATGCATCGGACCGGAATTCGAGCCCAGTTCTGGCATCAACTTTGGATGATCCTGTTGAAGAAACCCCAGATGCTTACAATGTATCTGGGGTTATGTGCTGCCGGTGAGCATTTTTGGGAGTATCGCACATTAGCTAGGGAACGGATCACTCAACAACTTGGATATGATCCACTTGAACCCCGATTAGTGTCTGAACATGAATCAATACTAGTACAATCTTAATTTTTTGAAGCTCTAGGTAGGTGCGCGTGACTTGAATTAGCATCACCCAGATTTGTGTCCTTATAGGGAACCTCGATTAATTCGATTTTAAATAAAGGGGGTCTCAGGCTAAGACAACAAGAATCAACTCAACAGCAAAGCTTGCCTAAAATTCAAAGGAATTATGTTCAACTGTGAAGCTTAGGCTGGGACTTGTTCCTGAAACTTTCCTTAAGCAATGGTTGGAACTATTTGGAACGTGTATCGAATCAAGTTGTAAGTCAAGTTTTTCAAACCTAGTTGAACCTTGACTCGGACCTTCCCAATCACACGCACGAGTTTGCCCCCTATTTGCTGATTCTAACGCAAACCCCAGAATCGCAGTAGGGGTAATCTACTCATCAATTCCCCATGATCAACCGGGTAAGGTCTTTACAATTTCTTTAGAATTACTCACACTTGAAGCCGTGGGCCTGGAAAGTCTCATCAGGTAGTGCTTGG
>CAZGHV010000163.1:0-2673 GCA_964525705.1 uncultured Candidatus Saccharibacteria bacterium
TAAATGTAGCTGTAGCGAACCAGGCCGTGTTGCGACCTCTTTACCCCAGGCTGCTTGGCGTACTAGTCTGGAGATTATCTCTTTGCCATACCGACCGATACCTCGTGCAGCATATTGATCTTGCAAAAATCGGATGTCGACCATTACATGTGTTTGGACTGCCATTGACTTCAATTAATTCCTTAGTTGCATTATACTTCATTATAGCTCTATTTTTTTAAGAAACTTTTTGAAATGGCTCTTGCTAATAATGTGCTCGGTTCTGCATTGAAAACTGTTCCGCCTGACACTTGGGCTCTTTCAGGCCTAACACCCGGGCTTCGTAAATTTCTAGAGGGGCTCACAAAACCAGACAGTGATGACGTGCAGTTCAAGAAGGTTCTTGATTTTATTGAGAAGGCGTCTAAGTTTCTGACAGGCAACCTATTTCTGAAAGGATTTGAGTGGGGCAGACGCGGTATGCAATTTGGTAGGTCTTCTTTTGCGAAATTAACTCAATGGGAGCAGAATCGGGAGTTTGGTTTTAACGGGATTTACGAAGACTTGCAAATTTTCATGCCTTTTGCCCAGGTGATGATAAATCTTCCGTTTTCACAGCTTAATCAGGATGGGGGAGAATTATTCAAAATATATGCAGACCAAATATCGAAATCCGCAGACCCATACAAAGTTATGACTGAGCTGGCTTCCAGTTGGCTTTTGGCACACATTCAGGAGGGAGTTATGAAAACAACCAGTGATCCAGCGGTCGGAAAAAATAGGTTTGAACAAATTGTAAAAAAAATCCGTACCAAGGATTCTGCAGAGTATCACCAGTTTTCTGCCATTCTGCGACGCATCTTGGAGAGATTTGTAATCATTTTTGATCCTGAGTCTACAGGAGCTACACTGCCGCTGCCTATGCATAATGGCTCAAATTTATTACTGGCGAGGAAATTCCGAAATGGAAATGCCAAGTTACATATCCCTGCCCGAGATGAGACTCTCCCCGTATTGGAAGTAGACATATTTGGCAAGAAGATACAGATACCTCCAGGTGTGTGGCAAGATGGAGGCTTGCCTTTGGATGTGAATCAGCTGCGAGGACATCTAGGAATTACTGCTGGCGGAGATAGTTTGTTGAATCCCGAGAAAAGGGGTGACTATAGAAAATTATTCATGGATATGTTGTGGCCAAAACTGGAGTTATACTTAGATCAATTGCTCAAAGATATGCTGGTTGATCCTAGGACAGGTAACAAGCAAATATCTGTGGACATGTATATGCGGGAGATACGCTATCTGCTTTACAATGTAGTTTTGTCTTGGGTAGATCCACGAGGTCTATTAAACATGCCCGGTCCTGTAGATCGTCAACAGAAGCCTCCAATGGCTTGGGGACCATTAAGAGCCATTCCGAAAGCACTTGAGGGTCGGAAAATTGGCGATCGTTTCGGTCGGATGATTGATGCTGTTGAAAAAAATGCTTACCAAGTACCTGGTATGGAGCACTTGGGTCCTGGACAGAGAAAGCTGGTGGTGGACGCATATGATTTATTATCAAAAAATGACCTTCAGCTTAATGAAATATTAAGTTTCATGGGAGTTCAGGAGCAATCCCTGGGCTATAGTAAGAAACAGTTTGGTGATCCTTCTGCTAATATAACCAAGATCCAATCAGAAGTGAAGGCTATCCGAGCACAGCTTGCGAAATTTGGTGTCATACCAGCGGAGATGGAAAAAGTACTTGCAGGCATAGATGAATTTGTAGAACGAGTGCGAGTAGAATATGCGCAGAGTTATTTGGCTTCTAAACTGGTGGGTGATTTACCACAGGGTGCGAACTCTTCACAGAAGGAAGCCCACAAACAGCGTGAAACGGCTGCAAGGGAAATAGTTGCGCAATTATTTGACGCCGCAGAGTATTTGCGTATGAATAATGATACCAATAGACTGAAATTGGCTTTGCAGCAAATGGAAGAAAAGATGTCTCTGGCAAAAGTGTTTGAAGTGATTCCAATGCTTCGGAAAATGGGTTATTCATTGGACATGCTAGAAGGATGGGTTTGCGAGCTGGCGCGATCCCAGGTGAGTCAAATAGGTGCAAGGCTGTTCAATGAAAGCGGATCCAAGGATGCTAGCCAACCTAAGCCAGAGCCAGCATCTGCTCAAAGCTTTGCTAACCAAACCACTTTAGTCCGAGCAAGATCTCGTCGCCGGACTGTCGAAGGATCAACTCCCACTAAAACTGTTGACAAGGGAAAACCCCAGCAGGTAGTTAAGCCATCTCTGAATCAACAAGAGGTAGAAGTCCTGAATCTTATACTTCCTGTACTTGCAGATATGGGCCCAGACGAAAACATAAAATCATTAATGGTTGCTGTAAAGGAGCTCTTGGCTGCTTATTCACCTCAAGCTGTTGCAAAAGCTGCATAATATGGACAACCCAGGATCTACTTTGGAACAAACCGATCATTTCCAGCCTTCCTCTTTGCTCAATGCTGAGAAGATAAAATCTCTGAGGGCTCTAGCTCGGCAAATCAGACCTAGGAATGAAGATATCTGGAAAAAGATTGCTATCTGTACAATAAAATTTGGTGAATTCGCATGGGGTGAGATAATTGCTGCTTTGGATGGGATTGTTGCCAGCAACCAGACCCGTCGGATCAGTAAAATTCAGGATATTAATCAGGA
>CAZGHV010000164.1:0-2647 GCA_964525705.1 uncultured Candidatus Saccharibacteria bacterium
GTCTCGTGTCTTCCGACCAAATCTGAAGAAAGTACGAGTGTTGGTTGATGGCACACCAAAGCGAATGCGCATTTCTATGAAAGCTTATAAGCAGCTCAGAAGAGATGGTCGTATCGGGGATGTGGAGCTTTCTGTAAGATAATATTCTCAAGTAAACTGGTCTTATTCCTCCAATCTGGTCGTCGGTAGTTTTGCAGTTAGATGTTCCCCTCCATAAAAAACTGTAGGATATGATTTAGAAATCAAGGTAGGTTTACCGTGATAGAATATCTGCAGTATGCAGCAATTCCTGTTTCAAATCCGGCATAGGTTCTCACATTCTGTAGCAATAGATCTAGGTTCTTCTCGAGTGAGAATGTATTTGGGCGGTGTGGGTGTAGTGCTTGATATTCCTGCAGTTGTAGCCATTAATACAAAAGATGGCAAGCTGGTTTCTGTAGGTGAAGAGGCTTTATCCATGCTGGGTCGCTCGCCTGCGGGTTTTAATGTGATTCGTCCAGTTCGAGGTGGAGTGGTCCATGATTATGAAGCCACGGAGATGTTGGTGCGTTTTTGCCTTGATCAAATCCGAAACCGGGGAAATCAATTATTTCGCCCTCAAGTATTGGTTGCAGTCCCTACACTGGTCTCTGAGGTTGAGAACAGGGCACTAGTAGATGCCCTCTACACAGCTGGAGCTGGGAGTGTAACTGTAGTTCCCTCTCCCATGGCAGCTGCTATAGGTGCCGGATTACAAGTGGAAAGTGTGGGTGGGAATATGGTGTTGGACATCGGTTCTGGCACCGCAGATATGGCGATTATTGGTGCGGGGGGTGTGCTGGTGGATGGTTCTGTACGCATGGGGGGTGATATTCTGGATCAGACAATATTGGAATATTTGCGATACAAATATTCGTTGTTGGTAGGTGATAAACAGGTGGAAGCTATCAAGCGTGAGCTCGGTAGTGCTGGGAAGTTTTCTATAGAAAAGGAAACACAGGTGAGTGGGAGGGATTTGGTGAGTGGACTGCCCAGAGTGATCAGCGTTTCAAGTGTGGAAGTACGTGATAGTTTATCAAAGCCCCTCGATCAGTTGGCGACAGCCTTGACGTCATGTTTGGGTAAAGTTCCCCCAGAAGTGCTCACAGATATTATGGCACACGGTGCATACTTAATGGGGGGTACGGGGAAGCTGCCAGGGTTGGGTAAATTTCTGTCGCAGAAAGCAAAGATAAAGGTGACCTGTGTGGATCATCCAGATAGAGGCGTGGTGAATGGTCTTTCAAAACTTATGGATAAACCTCAGTTACTGAATAAGATACAAATAAAAGAGTCTGAGTTTATATGAGAAGAGCACAAAAGGATACCCAGAAAAAATATTTAGTTTTGCTATTTCTTGCGGGGTCAGTGCTAGGGGCTACACACATTTTGGGTTGGTGGGGAGATATACCATGGTATAGCAAGTTGGTTACAGCTTCTATCACAGAGCCACTTCAGGACATTACACATAAATTGAATTCTGTTGTGGAAATTGTGGGTCAGTTGCAAGCTATTCAATTGCAGAATTTGCAGCTGAGGCAAGAACTGGCGGAAAGTGTGGGTGCAGATGTCAAAATCTCGGAGCTGGAGGCAGAAAATGAGTTCTTGCGTTCCCAGTTAGCCCTGGCTCCAAGACCGCAAAGTATTTTTACGGTGGCAAAAGTACTTTTTTATGAATCCTCTGTGAATGTAGGTCACCTGTGGGTAGATGCTGAAGCTAGGGAAGACTATTTGCCAAAGGAGGGTGATTGGGTCGCTGTGTATAATTACCTAGTAGGGAAAGTGGTGGAGGTTAAGGATAGCCGACTGCGAGTGCGACTGATTGCTGCTAGTGGTACAGAGGAATCTGTACTTTTGGGAGCAGATTCTCTCGGGATTCTTTATGGAGATGCTGGGGTTTCTATTCAGATCCGTGAAATTCCAGGTAGTAGCAGGGTGCAGGCTGGGGACAAAGTGAAGCTGCTCAACCCAGGGGCTAGTGACCTCGCTTCCTACTACTTGGGGCAAGTTAAAACTGTGCGTGGAACTCCAGCAGATCCTACACTAACGGCAGAGGTAGAGCTTTTGGTAGATATTTATAGTTTGGAAAGAGTATTTATTATCCCCAAATAGTATGAGGCCTGGGATCATAATAATTACACCAATCTTGCTTTGGTTGGACAGTGGTCTTTCCGTGGGTGTTTGGTTTGTGCCCATCGCTGTAGTCCTATGGCTAATTGCAAGTAAGGGCAGGGTATCTGTAGTTTCCTTTGGTTGGGTATGTATGACAAGTGTTCTTTATGGACTAGCAAAAGGTCTTAATCCTGGAATACTAGTATTGGCAGTGGCGACTAGCTTACTGTTTGCAAATCAGCTGGTTATGCGGTTCGTTTCTTCTCAACCGGGCAGAGAGATGATTATGATTTTAGGTTTTTTTTGTATATTTTGGGCAATAATTGCACTGGTGCATGGCGAAGTGGGGAGCTTTGGAAACGTTGTATTCGGAATCTTGAGTAATTCACTGATAGCAATCGTTGGTTACTTTTTGTGGCAAAGAATAGTAAAGTCAAAGTAATTTCTGAACCATTTCTCAATATTTATCATGAGACAGTTTTTCGATGCTTTAAAATCCCTAGTTAATGTTTTAAGC
>CAZGHV010000165.1:0-2644 GCA_964525705.1 uncultured Candidatus Saccharibacteria bacterium
CATTAAGTGTTGAGTCATGAACATTGAGTATTGAGCTGTGAACATTCAATATTGAGTCATGAACATTGAGTATTAAGTTGTAAATATTTAATGTTGAGTCGCAAACATTCAGTGTCAGACCAGGAATATGCGATGTTGAGCCGTGAACATTGAGTGTTGAATCGCCGCGTACATGAAACCGCGATCGCCACTCAATTTGACATGCCTCTGCGCCCTGGTGAATAATCCTGGGCTAACTCCTCCAGTAGCCAGCCACGAAAAAAGAGTTCCTCCACCAGCCCCACACCTAACCCCACAGCCAGACCCTGCAGGACAATTCCTGGTAGTCCTGGGGTTGGACGCTAGGAGACTCAAGCTGTTTCCAGAAGGAAGAAACTTAGCAGGGCCAATGCCCCCACGGCTTGACTGCTCGGAGCTGGCATGGTGCGGCGGCGAAGGTGGTCGGGATTGCGGTAAGCTCGTTTGCCAATGGTGACAATCTACTTCTCAGTCAGAGTTTTCTGCTAACTAACTAGATTAGATCAACTTAAAGCCATACCAATCACTTTAAGCGCTACCATGACATCATATTCAAGTTTAGCGGTGCTAACGTTTGCGTCATAGTTGATGGTAATGCAAGCAGCCGATAAATTGACATTAACACTCCATACATAAGTAAGAGAACTAATACTCTGCTGAAGTTGCTCAGCATAAATCTGATTGTCATACAACTTGGAAATGCGTAACCGAATCCGACCATCAATCTTATGGACAACGTTTAAGATCTGATTTGGAGATCCAGAAATATTAGCTTCTGGGCGGGATGCACGAACTAATGCAATGTCTTCCTGAGTTTCAAGGTATTCAATAATACTAGTCAACTGGCGTTGAAAATCAATAAGCCTTTCGCGTCCTTCCAATTCCTCGACGTTTTGGGCTTGATCAAGAGCTGTCAGCATTCTATGGACTGCTTGACTTTGAGAAAGCGGAGAAGCTTTACCAAGCTCTTGACTAATTTTATTTATAAAGGTATATAGTGGAAGATTATAAAGACTAGATAAAAATGCGTCGGTTGGCTGCAATAGAACTGCTTCTTGAGATTGCAAATGGATATTGTGAACATTCAACATCCCCAGGGCAATTTGCTCAGCAACCGAAAAGCGAAAAGCCTCTCCTGGATATTGACTAGAACTTAAAATTCTACTGAGTTTTACCAATAGTGTGACAGCTTTATTATCTTTCACGTATGGACCATAACGCAAAATACAATACTGCCAAAAGAAATAAGCGGCAAAGATATAGAGTGTTTCAAATGCTGCTGGAGAGGCTATTTCATACCTGACGGCATTAGAGCTTTTACTGAGTTTCAATGCTTCGCCATACAAAATTTCATCCAGGCGCGTGTGCAACATCTCAGCAGTCAATAAGTAAGGATTGAGATACTCTGCGGCGATCAGATCTTGTTCATGTTTTAGTTTTTCTCGCTCATGAATCATCATCTCATCATGCTGCTCTGACCAGGTCCAGACTGTCCAGATTGCAGTGGCTAAGGCAGAGCCTATTGATAACAGGAGAGTAATGTTTATTGGTTCCATCCTAAAACTCTACTTGGAATTGTTAAATGTTTAGACAATTCTCATTTAACAATGATAACGGGCGATCGCTCTAATCAACATACTAGAGAAGCCTTAATTCTGCCATAAATCTAGCTTTACTTATAGCTTATTAAGCTTGTTTAATTTCTATATGTCTCTGGAAAATCCTTGCGTTATCTCTAGGACTTCAACGGTAACTATCAAGCTTATTATCTAAAAAACCGATGCTCGCTCCTTGTAATCCTCATGTTCCCGCATTAAGTATAAAGTTTACGAGTATGGCATGGAATGACAAGACGAAAACCAAAAGGTAGTGTAGAGTAATCCCCAGATCAACTTACGTTAAAAATTTAACCAAGAACCTTTTGTCAAAAGGTTTGTGGAAATTTGTGAATTAGCCTACTTGTAATGCATCCATAGCTTCTAGGTCAGGCCAGTCTATCATCAAACATGTTTTGAGCACACTGAATCTAGGATCTAGTAGTCATATGAGCGCTTCAGGTAGAAGGCAATCAATCTCAGATTTTTCTGAGTTACTGTAAATAGTGTAAAACTGCAATAATCTCTGACATTTATTAGAAAAATTAGAACTTTACAGTCCTTTATAATGGCCTTTGAATCATGGACGCTAGTATCACTGGGAAAAGTTTGCAAAGCCATATCGATGAAACCCCACCTCGCCCTCTGAGTTCCATGCAGTGGCGCATCTGGACCTTAGCCGCTATGGGTAAATTTTTTGAAGGGATGGTTGTCTTCATTACTGGGGTAGCAATTCCGTTGATTGAAAAAGATTTTAATCTGTCATCAGCGCTTAAGGGTTCAGTTGCCGCAGCAACTCTTTTTGGCATCTTAATTGGAGCATCCTTGTTTGGTAATGTAGCCGATCGATTGGGACGGAAGTTCGTGTTCGTGTTTGAGATGGCACTTTTTACTTTTTTTGTTGCATTGACATCAATTGCCTGGAATCTCCCCTCTCTAGTTTTCTTTCTATTTTGCGTTGGAGTTGCTCTCGGTGCTGACTATCCCACAGCCCACATCATTGTCTCTGAATCTATCCCCAGTAGTCTCAG
>CAZGHV010000166.1:0-2638 GCA_964525705.1 uncultured Candidatus Saccharibacteria bacterium
AGATATTTAAGCTAGTGCGTGAAAATATATCGCAAGCAGGATTTCAATTTAAGTTGCCTGCTGGTGTAGTAATCACGGGCGGATCATCTGAGTTGCCAGGCATTACAGCTATTGCCAAGGATGTCTTCGGAGTCCCGGCTAGGGTAGGGCACCCCAGAGGACTTGACGGTTTGATTGACGATATCTCATCTCCAGCTTTTGCTTCAACTCAGGGTTTGATACTTTACGGCCTACATGACGAAGGTTTCAGCCCGACAAAATCAAAGCCGGTTATGGGTCAGAAGCGTGATGCTGCAGGCATGGTAGGGAAGGTTACAGGGTTCTTGAAAAACCTGCTTCCTTAACGATTCGGTCAAATAAATTGAACAATAATTGGAAATAATGTGATCAAATCTACTTGCATATTTCTGCAGACTGCTCTAGTATTTAGCACTGCCAAATTACTGTTTTTGCCTTTCTGATAGTTATTTTTGACTATTAATAGATGCTTGTCCGTCCACAATCAAACCCAGTAGCTCGCATTAAGGTGGTAGGTGTAGGTGGTGGTGGTGGTAATGTAGTGAA
Organism: uncultured Candidatus Saccharibacteria bacterium; assembly: GCA_964525705.1. Taxonomy (GTDB): domain Bacteria; phylum Patescibacteriota; class Dojkabacteria; order J137; family JAEUSD01; genus CAZGHV01. The sequence continues at coordinate 565 of CAZGHV010000166.1, forward strand.
TACAATGGTAGCCGACAAGAGCATTTTGGATGTGGAGTTTATTGCTGTGAATACAGATGCTCAAGCTTTAGCCAATTCTCTTGCAGATGTAAGATCAAAATAGGTGAGCAAATCACACGGGGTCTAGGTAGTGGTGGTAATCCGGTAATTGGGCGTAAAGCTGCAGAGGAGAGCGTGGATGAGGTTCACGAGCATCTAGCAGGTGCAGATATGATTTTCATTACTGCTGGGATGGGAGGGGGTACTGGTACAGGGGCTTCACCTATAATCGGCGAAATTGCCAAGAACTTGGGAGCACTTACTATTGCTGTGGTTATGAAGCCGTTTGATTTTGAGGGCGGAAGACGAATGGAGGCGGCATTGAAGGGAATAGAGGAGTTAAAGGAGAAGGTGGACACAATGATTGTCATCCCAAACCAAAGGCTATTGGAAATTATGGAGCCCAAGGCACCATTTTTGGATGCAATGCGCAAGTCGGATGAAGTACTGTTGCAGGCGGTAAAGAGCATTGCAAATTTGAGTAGCCAGACAGGTCTTATCAACGTTGATTTTGCAGACGTGCGTTCTGTAATGGACGATGCTGGGACTGCTCTCATGGGGCTAGGCTATGCAACTGGAGAAGATAGGGCTGTGCGTGCTGCACAAATGGCGATAGAGAGCCCATTACTTGAGGTGCGAGTAGATGGAGCTACTGGAGTGCTCTTCAATGTTGTCGGGGGAAGGGATTTGGGTATCCAGGAGATAGATGATGCTGCCCAGGTGATAAAGTCGCGCATAGATCCAAATGCCAACTTTATTTTTGGGGCTATGATTGATAATACTGTAGAAGACGAGAGCTTTCAGGTTACTGTGATAGCTACTGGCTTTACTGAGGAAGATTCGGCAAGGATCTTATCTATGGGTCAACAGCAAAGAGGGCGGATGATAGGATTGGCTTCTAGGCAAATTCCTCAACAGACTACTCAATCGGCAGTAACTGATACAGAAGAAGATAGCTATAATAATGTAACCAGCAAGGGCAACATATTCCAACAAAGAGACAAGCAGCCTATAGATGAAGATTTGGATGAGTTACCTAGCTTTTTGCGGAAGCGTGGTGGGGCATGATGAAAAAGGTGGCTAAATGAGGTAGAGACTGAATAATGCGGAAATGGACTGTCAATGTATTGACGGTCCTTTTTGTTTCGCCAGCAAATTTTTCCCGAGAACGAGAGCTTAGCTCTCCATGAGTACTGCTGTAGTGACTAGTCTGTGAGTATTATTCCCTGGTGGGTGACAAGTTATCATTGTTAACGTGTGTTTCCCCGGGGTGGAATCTAGTACCGAAACGTCATCTGGCTTGATAATCTCGCTATTAATAATCCGATAGGTATAACTGGTGTTATTTACTTCTAGATAAACAGAATCGCCTATTTTGATTTGTGAGAGAAAGGAGAATGCCGCTAGTACGTCACGGGGGCTAGGGTTATAGCTAGCTGTGGCGCTGTGGCCATAAATTACAGTATTACCTGGATTTTGAGCAAAAGGGAGGCTGGTCCCCCTGAAATGTGCAAGAGAATAGTTCAGTATTTGGTTATAGCTTTCTTTGCTTGAGCTCTCAACGTTTGACGTGACTGGGAGGTGATCAAAACCTAGAGAGGGAACTGTGAGGTACATTTTCCCTTGGTAGCTCATAGTAGCTTCATCGATTGCGGTGCTCACATTGTGTAGCTTTGAGTCAATTTTTTGGAAATAATCTGCTCCAGGGTTTGAGATATAGGGCGAATTATCAGGCAAGTAGTCCAAGGCTACTGGTGATGCTGTTCCTTGATCATAATAACCTGTCATTGTTTTTAACTGTTCCGTAATTGTGGGCCGGAACTGCTGATAAATGACTATTCCGCCTGCAAACATGAAGAGCAGAGGGATTATAAGCCCTGCAGTGGAGGAGGATGCCACTACTTCTTTAAGCGTATTGTAGCCACGAGCAAGAAGCGACCACATGTTTGGGGTGAATTCTGGTTCATCGCTAGGTGTTTGGAAGTACATAGATTCGTCAGATCCAAATGCAATATACGCAGGCATATCCTTGCGG
>CAZGHV010000167.1:0-2617 GCA_964525705.1 uncultured Candidatus Saccharibacteria bacterium
CCAAAGAACTGGTTGATAGCAGCAATCAAAGGTCTGGTGTTCACAACCATGGAAGGCACCACCTTGTCATCAGTGGAGTAAAGACTCATCCTATCTTTTATGTTCTTCTCCATTCTGAGCACGCCTACCCGCAGTTTGTCGGAGATAAGCTCCCCTACACCACGCACACGACGATTGATCAAGCTGTCTATATCATCTACAGGCAGCTGCCCATTATTCAATTTAATTAAAGCCCGCACAATTTCCACGATATCGTTTCTATTGAGAAGATAGTCTGCAGCAGTAATCTCCTTCTCTACTCCCAGCTTACGATTTAACTTATACCGACCTACTTTGCCGAGATAGAAACGTCGCTTATTGAAAAATAAACCCTCTATAAACTCACGAGCATTATCGATAGTAACAGAATCCTCTGGTCGCAGCTTTCGATAAATTTCAATTAAAGCCTCTTCCGTATTATGTGCAGTATCTTTGCGAAGAGTGGCATCTATAAAGCTCACCTCCCCATTATCCGCATCACCTAGTAATCTGCGGATCTGCTCATTTGAGGAATACCCCAATGCCTTGAGCAAAGTGGTAAGCAGAATTTTAGGGTGCTTTTCTAGCAACTTGACGCTCATCACTCCATACTTATTCGTCTCAAACTCAAACCACTTGCCTCTTAGCGGCATTAGCTTCACGGAGAAAAGTTTCTGCTTTGACTTTGAGGCTTTTGACTCTACAAAAAGCAAGCCCTCAGACCTAAGGATTTGCAAAACCACAACTCTCTCATTACCGGAAATCATAAAGCTTCCTCGATCTCCCATTAAAGGCATATCTGCCAAAAACAGTTTCTGCTTCTTTATTTCTCCTGAGCGTTTATTAATCAGCTTCACATGCGCATGTACCGCCGCATCATAGGATAATCCCAACCTCTGAGCATCTGCAAAGCTTAGCTTGGGGGCTTCCCACTCAAAATCCTCTATCACCAGCTCCCAAGAGAGACCAGTGTAATCTGAGATGGGGTTTATTTCGTCAAATAGTTCCTGGAATCCAGCCTCACGAAATCCTGCGAAAGATTTTATTTGAGCTTCTAGTAAGTTTATATCTAGATGCTTAACCGGCTTCTTACTCAAACTAATTCTTGGCTGGGATTGCTGCATATTTATATCTTTATTCTAAATATGTTAAATGCCCTCAATAACCATCCTTGCCTAAAGCCAAAAAAGTACACACTACCGTGACCCAAGTGTGTTTTTACTTAATTAATTTTGTTTATACTCTTTGACTATTTGCAAAGGAAACCTATTGTGAGCGCGGGTGATTTATAGCACAAAACTGCGCCTTATGGAATAGGATTATAACACATTTCCAAATAAAAATGTAAGTTGTTGCATATTTTTTTAGCATTCATTTGTTTTATCCGGAACTGTGTTGCCGTTGCGTCATAAGATGATATTGCCAAACTTATAGCTAAAGTAAGGGGGATTCAGAATAGATTCAAATAAATATGGTAAAATCGTCACGTGATGAAGAGTAAAGCGAAAGCACAAACAACAACGAGGACGCCTGTGGTCGCAGTCATGGGTCATGTGGACCATGGGAAAACCAGCTTACTAGACGCAATCAGGGGCACAGACGTTCAGGCATCTGAAGCAGGTGGCATCACTCAAAATATCCGTGCCCACCAAGTTACCACACCTAGTGGCGGCAAAATTACGTTTGTAGATACTCCTGGCCACGCAGCATTTAAGGAGATGCGTGCTCACGGAGCAGAAGCCACAGATTTTGTTTTGCTCGTTGTTGCAGCAGATGATGGGGTACAATCTCAGACTAGACAATCAATAGAGTTTGCCCACAGCTCAAATACACCAATCATAGTAGCCATAAACAAAATAGATCTGCCTGGGACAAACACTCAAAAGTTAAAGCAAGAACTAGCCAGTTTTGGAGTACAGGTTGAAGAATTGGGTGGGGCTAGCATGTGCTTTGAGGTCTCTGCTCTCAAGAAAAAAGGTATAAACGAACTCCTTGAGGGGATCGAGTTGCTTGCACAAGTGGGCGAGCTCGCCGAACAGGCACCAGAGAAAGATGCCAAGGCTAGTGCTTATGTGCTAGAATCACAACGTGACAAATCAATCGGGGCAATCGCACTATGTCTACTCCATGCAGGAGAGCTGAAGCCCGGAGATTATGCAAGCTGCAAAACAGAAGTATTCAAAGTGAGATCGCTCCTCGACCAATTCCAAAAACCAGCTCAAATCGTTACCACCTCAGAGCCATTTTGGGTAAGCGGAATGAAGCAGCCTTTACCTACAGGAGCAGATATATACTTTTACCAAGATGAAAGAACCGCCAAAGCGGTAATGTCAGATCTGTCTACTGCAGTTTCCAGTAGTAACACACCTACTGTGATAGAAGAGAAAATGGATACAAAGTCAGCGCTACTTGCGATGATTCTTCAAGAAAAAATTGCAGAATCTGGAGAATCAAAGAGCCTCAACCTAGTCGTTAAGGCCTCTACAGCAGGAACGATGGAAGCTATCAAAAGCGAAATCACCAAGTTAAAGTCTGCAGATGGAAGCGGAAGCGTAATTATTGTAGAAAGCAGTTTGGGACAGGTCACAGAGTCGGATAT